>DASQNC010000048.1 GCA_035645145.1 Azospirillaceae bacterium
CATCCCGCTGGGCGCCAAGCACCGGCTGGCCAATCCGGGCAAGGTGCTGCTGCACCTGATCGAGGTGCAGTCCGGCCCCTACCTGGAGGAGGACGACATCGTCCGCTACGACGAGACCCTCATCGTCCCCCCGGACGCCGCAGGCTGACGACACCCCCGGCCACGTCGGGCCGGGTTCATTGGTATCGCCACACCGCAGGACGGTCTGGAATGAACGCCTCCATGTTCGGCGCACTGCTCCATCGGCATGTCTGGCAGCGCCTCCCGCGCGACAGCCGGCGAGAGGCCGCCGTCCGCGTTGCCGCCCTGCTGGCGCCGCGCCCGTCCTTGGATCCGATCCCGGCCGCGGGCCCGATCATCGTGGCCGGCTACCTGCGCGCGGCGACCGGCCTCGGGCAGTCCGCGCGGCTGTGCCTGGAAGCGCTCCGGTCGGCGGGCCTGCCCGCCTACGGTTACGACCTCAGCGGGCCGTTCCGGCAGGGAAAGGCGATCGATGTCGATGGGCTGGCGGACCCGCAGGCCGATTTCGCGGGGCCCGGGGCGCTTATCCTCCATGTGAATGCGCCCTTTGTGCCCATGGCGCTGCGCCTGCTTCCGCGCAGGTGGATCCGGGGCAAGCTCGTGGTTGGGTATTGGGCCTGGGAATTGCCGGGTCTGCCGGCCCTGTGGCGGGTTGGAGCCCCTTTCGTCCACGAAGTCTGGACGCCAAGCCGCTTCGTGTCGTCGGCCGTCTCGGCGGATTTGCCGGAGCTGCCGGTGCACACCGTTGCCCACCCCGTCGCGCTCCGCGCACCGGCTGCGAAAGTGCCGTCCGAGGACGGCCGGCTGCGCGTGCTGACCATGCTCAACATCGCTTCGAGCTTTGCCCGCAAGAACCCTCTGGCAGCCGTCGCGGCGTTCCGCGAAGCGTTCGGGAAGGATCCCTCCTGCCATCTGACGATCAAGGTTCAGAATGGCGCAGCCTACCCCGAGGGTCATCGGCGGCTTCTCGAAACCGTCGCGGACATGCCGAACGTCACGGTCGACGAGCGCACCCTGGCACCCGGCGAGGTCGTGGCCATGGTCGCCCGCCACGACGTGCTTTTGTCACTGCACCGGTCGGAGGGGTTCGGCCTGCACTTGGCCGAGGCGATGCTGGCCGGGTTGGTGGTGGTCGCGACCGACTGGTCGGGCAGCACGGACTTCATCCGGCCGGACTGGGCGATGCCCGTGCCCTACCGGCTGGTGCCCGCCGCCGATCCCCAGGGCGACTACGACCAATCCGAATTGAGGTGGGCGGAAGCGGACGTCGGGGCGGCCGCGGAGGCCCTGCGTGGGCTCCGCGACCCCGCGGTGCGGGCCCCGCTCGGGCGCCGGGCACAAGCCGAGGCGCAGGCGATGTTCTCCGCCTCGGCGTACGCGGCCCGCGTGCGCGCCCTGCTCGGGCGGTGAAGCGCCCTCAGCGCTCCCGCATCGCGTAGTCGACGATCTGGCTGAGCGGATCGATCAGGTATTGGAGTGCGGTCCGTTCGCCGGTCGCGATCATGACGTCGGCCGGCATACCCGGCACCAGCCGGCGGTCGCCGATCTTCTCCAGGCTTTCCTCGTCGATCAGGAGCCGCGCCTTGAAGTAGGGGGTTCCCGTGCGCTCATCCACCAGACGGTCGGCCGAAACACTCAGGACCGTTCCGGTCAGGTTCGGCAGCGTGCGCTGCTGGAGCGCGGTGAAGTTGATGATGCCGCGCTGGCCGACGACCACGTTCTCGACGTCGGTGGTCTGCAACTGCGCTTCGACGAGCAGCGTGTCGCGCACCGGCACGACCTGCAGGATCGTGCGCCCCGGGGCGATGACGGCACCGACCGTTGTCACGGCCAACCCGACCACGGTCCCGTCCGCGGGGGCGCGGATTTCAAGGCGCCGCACCACGTCCAGGGCCGCCGTCTCCCGCTCCTGAAGCTCCAGGATCTGGTTCTGGGCCTCCTGGAGGGACTTGGCGACTTCCTCCCGGAAGGTGCGGGTGAGTTGGAGGATCTGGAGTTCCGCCTCCCCGATCGACTGCTGGGTTCGCGCCAGGGCCGCCAGATGCTCGCCCCGGTCGCCCTCAAGGCGGGCCGTTTCGCGCTCGAGTGCCAGCACCTTCGTGCGGGGAGCGTAGCCCTTCTCCGCCAAGTCGCGCGTGCCGCGCAGCTCCTCGCCGATGAGCCGGATCTGCCGGTCGCGGGACTGCTCCTGCGCCCGCAGGCCGCCAATCTGCTGCTGGAACTGGCCGATGCGCTGGCGCAGGATTTCGGTCTGGCCATTGATCGAGTTGCGCCGGGCCTTGAAGATCTCCTCCTGGCCGCGCAGGAGGTCGTTGATGGCGGGATCGTGCGCTCTGGCCACCAGATCGGCGGGGAACTCGACCTGGGACGCGCCGGATTGTTCGGCACGCAAACGCGCCTGCAGCGCCCGCGTCGCATCGAGCTGACCGCGCACGATGGCAAGGGATGCATGGGCACGGGTCGGGTCCAGACGAATCAGGACATCGCCGCTGTTCACCACCGCCCCGTCACGGACCAGGATCTCGGCGATGATGCCGCCGTCCAAGTGCTGCACGTCGCGGCGGTTGCTCTCGACGACCACGACGCCTTGGGCAACGACGGCGCTGTCCAGAGGTGCCAGCGCGGCCCAGACCCCGAACCCGCCGAACGTGATCGCGATCGTCACCAAGCCGGCAATGATCGGGCCGGTCGGGTTCATCGGTGCCGGTCCGATGCGGCCCGCTTCGTGAAGGTGCGGTGCTTCGGGTTCGGCAGCAGCCGCCTTGTCCCGCTTGCCCAAGCCAAGGCCCGGGAGGGCGATCCGAAATGCCATGTGCGATGTCTCTGGAAATGGGATCAGGCGGAGCCGCCGTGGGCGGCCACGGGTTGGGCCACAGCCTGCGCGACGGTCGGCCGCGTAACGCGCGCCAGCACCTCGGCACGAGGCCCGAACATCTGAACGGCACCGTCGCGCATCACCAGCACCTTGTCGACGTTGGTGAGGACGCTCGGCCGGTGCGCAATGATGACAATGGTCTTCCGCGCGGCCTTCAGTTGCCGGATCGCCTCGATCAGGCAGCCCTCGCCCTCCTCGTCCAGGTTCGAGTTCGGCTCGTCGAACACGAAGATGGCGGGGTCGCCGTACAGGGCGCGCGCAAGGCCGAGACGCTGCTTCTGACCACCCGAGAGCTGGTTTCCGGCCTCACCGACCGGGGTGTCATACCCTTTGGGCAGTCGCAGGATCATGTCGTGGACGCCGGCCTTGCGGGCCGCGTCGACGACCTTGGCGGCATCGATCTCGCCGAAGCGTGCGATGTTCTCGGCAATCGTCCCGTCGAACAGCTCGATGTCCTGGGGCAGGTAGCCGATGTACGGACCGAGGCGTTCGCGCGGCCAGACCTGCACATCGGCCCCGTCAATGCGGACCTTGCCATTGACCGCCGGCCATACGCCGACGATAAGGCGCGCCAGGGTGGACTTGCCCGCGGCACTGGGGCCGACAATGCCGACCGCCTCGCCGGGCTGGATCTCGAAGCTGACGCCCCGGAGGGTCGGGACGGATCCGCCGGGGGGGACGGCCACGACGCCCTCGAGGGTGATGCGCCCCTCGGGTGCGGGCAGTTCCATGCGCTCCGGGCGCGGCGGCACGGCGCGGAGCAGATCGTCGAGCCGGCGGAACGCCAGACGGGCGCCAACGACCGCGTTCCAGGTCCCCACCGCCATCTCGACCGGGGCGAGCGCCTTTCCGGCGATGATCGAACCGGCGATCATCATGCCGGGCGAAATTTCCCCCTCGATGGCGAGCAGCGCACCGGCCCCCAGCATGCAGGACTGCATGGCGACGCGGACGAACTTGGTGGCGGAATTGATCAGGCCGGCCCGATCGCTGGCCTGCGCCTGGAGCGCGAGGACACGGCCATGCCGGTCCAGCCAGCGCCGGCGGACGCCGGGCAGCATGCCCATGGCCTCCAGCACCTCGGCGTTGCGCAGGCTGGTTTCCGCGAAATACGTGCCCGCGATATGCTCGGCACTCGCCTGCCCCAGCTTGCCGCGGGTCGCCATTTCGGTCGCAATGGCCAAGCCGAACAGGAGAATGCCGGCGACAAGAGTGATGGTGCCCAGAAGCGGGTGCACCATGAACAGGAACAGCAGGAAGACCGGCGTCCAGGGCGCGTCGAAGAACGCGAACAGGCCCTGCCCGGTCAGAAACTGCCGCAACGTCGTAAGATCGTTGAGGGGCTGTGCGCGGTGCCCGCGCGCCATCCGCAATTGACGCTCGAAAACCGCACCGAACAGCCGGCTGCTCAGCAGATGGTCGAGGTACGCGCCAACCCGCACCAGGATGCGCGACCGCACCATCTCGAGGATGGACATGACCAGGATGAGGCCCACCGTGATGATGGTGAGCATGACCAGGGTGCTTTCGCTGCGGCTGTGCAGCACCCGGTCGTAGACCTGCATCATGTACAGGGGGGAAACGAGCAGCAGCAGGTTGATGGCAAAGCTGAAGCCGGCCGCAGCCAAAAGCGGCCGCGTGCACCGGCTCAACGTCTCCAGCAGCTCGGACTTGGGTTTCGGGTTCAAGGCTCCGCCACTGAATAGGGTTAAACCGTATGGGTGATGAGTATCAGGACGATCGAAGGGGTGTCAAGGTTGGCCACCCGCATAGGAGATGCGCCGTCGTGACAATCCGGCGCCACTCGCATACTTACGTGCATTTCGATGCAGGTGCACGCGTAATTGAAATGCGGCGTCCACCGCTTGGGGTACAGCCGTCTCCCGCGCCGTTCATTGCTTGATGCACTGCCGGCCATGGTCTGTTTCGTGCGGCCAAGGATCTTGCACCCGAAACCGCACACGCCCCATTCTCGGCCGCCGTTCATGGCCTGCGGACCGATCGGCCCGTAGGCGCTCCCCTCTCCATCCAGGCTCAACGCGGCATGTACAAGAAGCTTGCCCCCCTTTCCCGCGACCGCCACGCACGGCTGAAGCTGAAATCGCCGGCAACCGGCCCGTTCACGCATGCGGAAGCCACCGCCACGGTCGCGGTCTGCTCGGCCGAGCTGTCCCTGGCCGTGCATGAATTTCCCATGACCTTCGTGTCCGGCCCCGACGGGCGCTTCCGCCTTCTTGGCGTGCTCGGCGTCAAGCCCGGGGAAAATCTTTTCGTCGCCCACGATGGGCGCTGGCTGGGGCGGTATGTCCCCGCCCAGTTCCGCGGATATCCGTTTGCGATGGGACGCACCGAGGATGGCCGCGCGGCCTTGCTCGTGGACGAGGGGAGCCCCTGGCTTTCCGAGGATGAGGGGTCGCCCCTGTTCGGAGAGGACGGGGAACCATCCGAGGCGATCAGCCGGATGGGGGGCTTCCTCGCCCAGGTGGCCCAGCAGTTGGCCGCCGTCGACGCGGCCTGTGACGCGCTGCACCGGCACGGGCTGATCGTGCCATGGCCGGTCAAAATCAAGGGCGAGAACGGATCCCCGACGGAAATCACCGGCTTCCACAGGGTCGACGAGGAACGTCTGCGGCAGATCCCGGAAAGCGCGATCGCGGAGTTGCAGCGCACCGGCGCGCTCCAGATTGCGTACGCCCAGATCTTTTCGATGCCGCTGATCGCGCGATTGCCCGAGGTCGCGGCCCTGCGTCAACGGACGGGCCCCGCAGCCCCGGCCCTTCCGGACACCCCGGACGCACTCCGAGACCTTGAGTTCAAGTTCTGAACGCGGAATGGACGCCCCCCACCGCGATGGGGGGCGTCCATTCAAATGTCGATGACGCCGATCAGTTTGATCGTCGAGCCGACGTCGAAGCCCAGCTCGAGGGGGGCCGCAACCGCCTTTGCGGCCAGCGACGGGGAGACCTGATCGGCACTGACCATCGCCACGCCCGGCATCAGCATGAAAACCTTCCTATCCAGGCCGGCACCTTCGAACAGGAGGATTCGGTCGACATTCGCGGGCATGGTCTCATCGAATGATAGGGCCGAATGAATGGAGGAGAGCTCCGCCCCGTCGACCGCGATTTCACGCGCCGCATCCCAAGTGAAATCGATGATGGCCAGAGCCGCCTTTTCCGCGGAGGACCGAGGCACTTGGTGATCGGATGGGGGACCGTCCACCGGCTCAGGGGAAACAGGCAGGATCTTCGGACCGTCATCGGGTGAGGTCAAACCCGTCCCGGGCACATCCCCGGTCCTGGGAGCATCGGATCCGCGTCCCGGTTCGGACGGAGGCAGCATACCGATCAGGACCGCGCCATCGCGATAGAAATCACCCCAGGTAAACGTAACGATCTCATGGGCCGGGGCTTTTGAAACGCCCCCCCCGACCGTTGCCGGATCCCCCTGCCCTCCGCTTTCCCCGACATTGGGGGCCTTTGCTGCGAGCACAACCGCCTCGGCCGGCGGCAGCGGATTGGGAACCGCCCCCGCCGTGACGGCCCCTGTCGCAACGCCCTCCTTCGGGTGGTCGACGAGGGCGGCAACGGTGTCGGCATCGACGGATGGGGCCAGAGGAGCCGTTTTCAACGGCACCTCGCCCAGCAGGCCGGTGGGATCGAAGGAGGCAAGGTTGAATTCACCGCCAGGATCCTTGTGAGCCGCCAGCGGATCGGGCGACTTCAGGGCGATTGCCTCCGCCTTCACATCGGCGGGTGGGTTGGCGGTGGCAGATGCCGTCGCCACGGGCAGCCCGCCCCCATCGGATGCCGAAAGCGGCGGCTCGCCCTCGAACGACGGGGCGAACGCGATGGTGGAGGCCCCCTCCTCCTCCTTGGCCTCCGCAGGTGCGGCGGCCGGCTCGACCTGCAACCCCGGAAGGGATCCGTCCAGCGTCAGCGTGATTGTGGCCACCACCGCTGCTGCGGCTGCGGCCACGTGGGCAAAGCCCTGACCATCGGCCGGGCGCGCCGCGGTTTCCGCGGAGGTGGAGAGAGCCGCGCGTAATACGTTGACCTGTGGTGTCCCGGCATCCGTGCGCTTGGCGGTCGGATCAGCGGTTTCCGATGCCGCCGCGGTTCGGACGAAATCGCCGCCGGCAAAAATCTCTTCATGCGCGGAGTACGCGAAAGCCGTGGCAATGAACGCGGCGAGGATTGCGGCGGGGTGCATGTGCACCCGCGGCCCCCCCCCCTTGGATGGGGGCATCACAAGGGGCTGCGTGCGAAGGACCTGATCCAGAATGTCACGCAGGACGCGGCCACGAATGACGTGTTCGTTGGCGACGCTCGACGCCACCATCTCGCCATCGATCCGGGCGAGGTGCGCAATCACATCCTGGGTGTCTTCCCGGACGAAGACCAGCCACGGGTCCCCCTCGTCCGACTCCCCCGTTTCAATTCCAACCGGAAGGCCGGCGCGGGCCAGCAGGTCGACAATCCGGTAGCACTCGGAAATTTCGTCCGTCGACCAGCGCCGGGGGGCCTGCGGCCTTGCCGCGAAGGGGAGGATAACAGCCGCCATGCGTCAGGGCCCCGCGTACCATCTACCGGATTGGCAACAGACTACCTAATGGAGTGCCCCCGGGCCGGCAAGTGACATCAGCCCTCGCCCGTGCCGGCGCTCGCCTCTTGAGGGAACAACAAGCCGTAAGTCACCGGATCGTAATAGCGCATCAGTTCCTTGACGAAGACGGCCGGCTCCATACCCAGCGACTCCGCCCACACTTGGTATCGGTCGGGCGGGATGCGACCGCGCCCGGCCTCCAACTGCGAGACGAAGGTGTAATAATCCAGGCCGACCTTATGCGCGAGCTGGCGCTGGGAAAGCCCGCTTGCTTCACGCAACTGTTTCAGCCACTTCCCCGCCTGTTGGCGGAGCGCCTTCACATCGTGCGATGCCAACTGTTGGGGGTGCGCGTACATACTGGGCTCCGAGGTCGTCCAACCCTCAGTCAATAAGTTACTATACCCAGGAATCCGGCCCTCCCGCAACAGGGTAGTTCGAACGTCCAAACCATTTTCGCCACATTTTATCCGTTGGGCGGACCGGATCAGAACGAGGCGGAACGGCCCACCGGCCCCGCTGCCGTGCATTCCTCGTCAGAACTCAATCCGCAGTGTCGCCATCGCCAGGCTTTCGGGGCGGCCGGCCCGGACGTGCCCGGCGTCGAGGCTGTGGGTGAAGCCGAGACGCAAATCCATTCCGGGCCTGAGCGGACGGGCATAAGTGGCGGTCAGATCGATTTGACGGCCGCTCGGCGCGGCATCGCCCTGGAAGCGGCCACGCTGCACGCGCCCGCTCCGGTCGCGCCCGATGGGAATGTCGAAGTGGAACTCGCCACCTTCCAACCGCAACGGTTGGGAGATCGCGAACGAGAACCGATCCCGGTCGCCGAACACACCGAGCTTCCCGACTCCGACGCCGAAGGCCGAAGTCACCAGGCCCGATCCGCCGCTCAGGACCGATCCCGCGGCTGGCGAAAACCGCGTGAGCCCGATGGAAGCGCCCGCGGCGAGTTCGAAGCCGGCGCCGAGGTCCAAGGCCATGTGGGCGCCGACGAAGGACGTGGTCGCGTCCGCAACCGCGAACGCCCCCTGCCCGATGCCCCCCAACAGGGATCCGTCCTCGCGGACGAATCCGGCCGAAAGCCCGAATGTCACCCCTTGGCCGCCAAAGCTCAGGCCGAACGCATAGGACGAGGCTTGACTGCGCTCCGGGTCGGCAATGGGAACCGAACCGGTCGCGTAGGACGCCCGCCACGAAATTCCGCGGGTCCGGCCATCGCCGACGGCGAGTGCGAATCCGCCTTCGATCATCGCCAGATGGGCGTTCGCAAGCGGGTTGCCCACGGGCCAGTCCATCCCCGGTGCGAAGCCGGGCGCGAACCCGAGCCCGTGGTCGGGCCGCACCTGGGCTTCCACAAATGCGCCCCCCAGACCAAGCCGGACTTCACGCGTGTCTACGCCGCCGGACGGGCCCGGCCGGAAGGAAAAGGCCATGCCGCCCCCCTCACCCGTGCGGGCCGGCGCGCGCCCGAACCGGGTGAGCCGTTCGTGCAGCCCCGGACCGGCATCCATCGCACGGCCCGCGAAGGCCCCGAGATCCACCCGGTACACACGCCCGTACCCGTCGAGTGCGGCGGCGGTGCGGCCGGCGAGCGTGGCCGCCAAGGCATCGCCCAACGCGCCGCCCGCGAGAACCCCGCTGTGGTCGACCCGGGCGCCGCCGGCGGCCGCGTCCGGGCCGGCGGCAAACACGAGGGGCCCAACCGGACGCGTCGCCCGCTCCAGGTCCACAAGGCCCCAGCCGTAGATCTCGTCGACACCGGGAGCGCCAAGATCCTGAGCCGTCTCCTTGAGGATGCGGAGGATTTCCGGCGTGGTCAGTTCCGGGAAGAGCTGCATGAGGATGGCGACCGCGCCGGAGACGTGCGGGGCGGCCAGCGACGTGCCGGTCAAAGTCCGCATGCCGCCGTCGTGGAACGTCGATGGGATCGCGACACCGGGGGCGGCCAGGCAGAACGCCTTGGCGTCGCCGCATCGGTTGCTGCCCTCCCAGATCTGCCTGTTCCGGTCGACCGCCACCACGGCCACCCAATGGCCGGCCAGTTCCGGGATCACGACCGGCAAGCCGGCCTCCCACGCCGGGTTCGCCTGCCGGTCGTTTCCCGCCGCGAAGACGATGGCGCCATCCAGATTGGCGACGTAGCGCCCACTCTCCAGGATGCCGCCGGCCGCGAACTCCACCAGTTCGCGGGGAATGTCGCCCGCGTACCGGTTGGAGGCCCAACTGTTGTTGAACACCCGGGCGCCGGCGTCCGCACCGCGCCGCCAGGCGTCACCCACGTTGACGTAGCGTTCGCCGGGCGTGACCGTGTGATCCTCCGCCAGGATCTTGAAGGGGATCACCTGGGCGCCGAACGCCACGCCGTGCACGCCGTTACTGTTCCGGCGTGCGGCGATGATGCCGGCGACATGGGTTCCATGGCCGATCCGGTCGCCGACCTCCGCCGTTCCATCCAGGACATTGCGCCCACCCGGGGCAACCGCGCCGGCCAGGTCCGGGTGGGTCGCGGCAATTCCGCTGTCGATGACGGCCACCTTCACCCCGGCGCCCGTGTACCCCCGCGCATAGGCGTCGGCAGCCCGGATGAGGCCAAGTCCATGCTGGGCGCGGTGTTCGTTCGTCAGATAGTCCTGCACATCGCGTCGCGGGAGCGGCGCGGCGACCGGGGGCCGCGGCGGCGGCTCCGCCTGCGGGGGCGGCTTCTGCACGACTTTACCGCCACCGCCGCCCCCGGGCGGAAGCACGGTCCCCGGCAGAATGGTGGCAAGGCCGCCCAGGACCAGGCGCCCCACCCCAGGGGACGCCGCCCGCCCCTCGGCTTGACCGGTCGTGCGCGGCGGATCGGGGGGAGCGGACCATTCCACGGCGGCCAGGATGTCGGCATAGGTCGCGGCCAATGCCCGGATCGGGTTGTCCGGTTGGAGGTCTTGAGCGGCGTGCACAGGGTTGGGGACCGCAACCTGCATCAAGATGCAGCATCCGGACAGGCCCACCGGAAAATGGAGCCGCACCGCCGCCTCCCTCTGGACGGACACACGCCCAACGCGCAGAGGGTACAACGATAAATTTCACACCGTGAAAGCGCGTATGGGAATATCGCGCAAGCGCTAACCACCGCCGCAGTTCACACTTAGACCATACCCCTGTTAACGGGAAACCTACTTTATAGACACCAGGCCATGACCGGCGATTTTAATCAGATCAGCTTCCCCCTCCCCCCTCTATATTTCAATTATGCACACAGACAGCCAAGCATTTCCGCCCCCGAGGGGCGACGATGGCGGATGCCGGCATGTTGACGTGCGCGGGTTGCCCCACGGATCAGGCGTACCAGAGCCCATTGTCGATCAAGGCGGCATTCGCCCGCCCCTCGGGGCTCGTGGCAAGGGCATGCAGCAGTTCGGCCGGGGTCATGCCCTGCCGCAGGAGGCTGGTCCAATGGCTCCAGCCCTCGGCCTCCGGGTCACGCTCGAAGGCGCTCCGGTAAAGATGGGTGACCAGACGCTCGGGTTCGGACGCGGGATCGGCGCCGAAACGGGCCAGGAACTCCCCCGAAGCCAGGAAGTTCGCGGCCATCGAGACCGGGTCCATCCCGTGGGCGGCGTGTTCGGCCCAGAAGCGGAGGCCCGCCTCTTCCGGGGCGCGGTCGAGCGCCGCGTTGTAGAGGCTCGTCACGAGCCCGACATGGCCCGCCGTGTCCGCACGGCCGACGGGCATGGTGGCGGCGAGAAGCCCCGGGGTGTCGTCATCGACGATGGTCCGCATCGCCCGCAGCCGTGTGTGCCCCCAGGGGAATTCACCGCCTTTCGGATCGAAGGCTTCCAGGAAGAAGGTCTCCGGCCCTTCGGCGACCGTGTCGCCGATGACTTCCACCGGGACCACCGCCTTCGTCTCGCCCGGGTGGAGTACCAGACGGCCCGCGACGGGAATGTAATCCTGGCCGGCATGCGCGGTGCCGTCCACGGTGCGGAACTCCACGGAGCCGCCGCCGGGACCGGGATTGGAGAGTTCGACAAGGAAGTACACGAGGCGGGTGCCCGCGTTCCCTTCGGCCACCTCCCGGGCGACCTGCCCCGCGGAGGCCGGAACGCCGGGCAGGGTCGCCTGCACCGTCCTGTCGATCCACTCGGCGAAGTGGGAGACCCGCTGCGCGGAGCCCATTTCCCCGAACGAGCTGTCCAGGCGGCTGTTGATGTCCGGTTGGGCCAGCCGGTCGACAATGCGGAAAATATAGCTGGTGACCCCGGCGACCTTCCCGTCGATCAGCCACGGCCCGCCGCTGTCCCCCCGGCTGATCAGCACCTCCTGCGCCCCCAGGCCCACATGGGGAACCCCGGCAAGCCGGCCCAGCGCATCGCGTGCCGCCGTGCCGTCGTCGAAGTCGATCGCAAGTTGCGAGCCCGGCCGCACCCACCAGCCGGCCGGCCGGGTGTTCACCACCTGATCGGTGGGGAGATCGACGGTGTTGTAGCCGAAGCGCTTGGCCGACGCCGCCGACGCGATTTCCCCCGTCGGGCCGGTGGCCGTCATGCCGTAGCCGGCGATCATCACCGTCCGCCCGACCTCGTCGGCATCGCGGTACAAGGCGAAACGCCCGGCCTGGACCGGAGCAGGTGACGCCAACCCGAGCACGGCGATGTCCGCATTGAGCCCGGAGGTGACCACGGGCATGTGCCGGGTGGCCACCGGGATCGTGACCGGCCCGGACGGCAGGTCGAAACGCACCGACAGGGCGGAGACGGGCGCGTCGTCGACGACATGCGCCGCCGTCAACACGTGCCGTCCGGTGGCGAGCAGCGTGCCGGACCCATAGACCGGTCCGGCACCGACCCGAACCACGCCATCGAGACCGGAGCCGGGGGGCACCTTGTAGGTGCCTGCCGTGTAGTCGGAAACGGGGACGCTGACCATGGCCCGATGAACGCCCATGCCGAGGCACCGCGATCATCTTAGCGCCGAGTCATTTACAGGTTGTTGTCGCGATGCCTGGAATGCTTCGCCAAATACCCGGAGCTCAGCAATGTTTCAATTTGGATTTGGACAGCGGCAACCCTGGATAATCTTGTGTTTTTTTGCTGCTCTCGGTTGCACTCTTGTATCGTATTAATTAAATACAATGGCAGGAGATGACCCATGAGCATGGTGGTGCGTCCGATCAAATTCCGGGCGAAGGGGATCCACGCCGAAATCGGAGGCGACGATCTGCGGGGAACGGTGTCGAAGCGCGAGTTCCCGATCGATGCAGCCCTGGATTCCGATCACCTAGCACCATTTTTGCGGCTATGGCGCGAGTATGGTTCACCCGAGTGCTTGCCGACGTTAGCGGACTTCGGTGCCCTATGGCAGGAGCCCGATGGCGTTGGCCTGCACCTAATCGAAACCAACGACGGCCCGGTCGATACTTGGCGGTTTCTACGTTTCGATGCACGGGTCGCCACTCACGGCCGGGACCTCGCTGGCACGACCCTGGGGGACTATCCCAATCCGCTGATCCGCGTCGCCTGCAACATGGATCTGCACACG
Source organism: Azospirillaceae bacterium (assembly GCA_035645145.1). Lineage (GTDB taxonomy): Bacteria > Pseudomonadota > Alphaproteobacteria > Azospirillales > Azospirillaceae > CANGXM01. The sequence continues at coordinate 13,028 of DASQNC010000048.1, forward strand.
GCCGCTCGTCTGAGGCGTCCATCCCTGATCGAAATCGGCGGACCGGTTGGCGGTTTCCTGCGCCTGCTGCTGCCGTTACGGGCTGATGGGCACACCGAACGGGCGCCGGTACTGCTCATGTCCATTGTCCAACTGACCCAGATCGGAGTCGGAGGCCGCCGTCCTCGCCGCGGTCGCAGCGTAGAGCATCGTCCTCCCGAGCAGATGTCGGATGCAGAACTGCTGGCGGAGGCAATCGGATCCGAGTTACCGTCGGCTGCGGCCCATGCCCTGGCGATACGCCTGCTGGAAACGTTCGGGACAGCCGCCGGTGTCCTGCAAACCCGCACGGATGCATTCCTGCGCGTACCGGGCGCAAGCAGAAGAATTCACGTGCGTCTCCGGGCAGCGGCCGAACTCGGGCGGCGCAGTGTACCGGTTGGCAGCAACGCCTGCGCCGTTTTCCTGCAGAGGAAGGCGCTGATCGATCACGTCGTCCAGCGGATCAGCGGTCAACCGACCGAAGAGCTATGGGTCTTCCACTTCGACACGCGCGATCGATTGGTCCGTCAGGAACGCCATTCCAAGGGCACTGTCGACTACGTGCAATTTTTCAACCGCGAGCTTGTCGCCTCTATCCTCGACAGCGGGGCAACATCCATCATTCTGGCGCATAACCACCCCAGCGGTATTCCCGAGCCCAGCCGCGAGGATGTGGTCAACACCAATCATGCCGCGGAGTACCTGATACGGCTCCGTGTGCATCTGAAGGACCACATCATCGTCGGCGGGGGCAGCTACGTCAGTCTGCGCGAGCGTGGCGTCCTGAAATACTGAGCCGGAGCTCAAACATTCGGATCAACGCAGCTTGGCCAGACTCCACTCAGCGGAAGGTTCGGGAAACGCCCCGGAGGATCGCAATTCGCGCAGCAACTTCTCGAAGTCAGAACCGATCCGGTACCGCCGATCTGCCGCGAGCAGTGCGCCATCCTCGGCGAACTGGCGCGGGATTGCATCGCCGGATCGACTGACAAGCACCAAGTCCTGTGGCGGGTGCCCGGGGATCATATATTGCCGAGCGAACATGTCCTGGCGTTCGAACCCTTGTGAGTAGAGCGGCAGCAGCGATGAGGCCATGCCGGGGTAGACGAAGCCGAAATCGTAGTCATGCGCCCACCGGTCTGCGGCGAGTGCACGGGTCAAGCGCGCCAGGAACCAGGTTATTCCCAGGCCTCGGTGGTCCGGTGAGATCCAGCCTGCGCCCAGATACACGAAACAGCCATTGGGAACAGGGACGTCGGGCGCGACGACAATGTCGAGTGGACGGTGGCAAGTGAAGGTGTCCCCATACCAGAACCGGTACGAGCGCGTTAGATCCAGCAGGTCGCCCTCGACCAGTCGAGCGGCGCCGAAAGCCACTGTATTGCGGTTGCGATCAAAGAGACGGACCCAGAAGCAGCGGCCCGGACCAACCGCATCGCCGTGCAGCAGCGGGTCGAATTCCGGGTTGCCCCACTTCTTGTTGCTGATGCGGACAATGGCGTCCAGCAGGCCGCCGATATCCTGTTCGATTTCGACGGCGTATTCGGCGTCGTTGAAGGCGTCGACCAATTGGTTAGCAAAGGTGATGGCAGACACGAGGTGTCTCCTCCTATTGGGTGTGGAAGAGACATCTGTACTAAGAGATCCTGCTTAGGCTGTAGTCCACATCAGGCAGGCGCCTGCACACAGTCGCGCGCTACGGCAGGTGGAAGCGCACGGACAGAACGGAACAGGAACGTCATCGACGGCATGCGCCACGGCGAGCACCTGCCGCCCGGTGGCGAGCAGCGTGCCGACCCCGTAGACCGGGCAGGTGCCGACCCGCACCACGCCATCGAGACCGGATCCAGCGGCCTCTTTGTAGGTGGTTGCCGTGGGGTCGGAAACGGGAATGTCAGCGCCGAGGCATTTACAGGTTGTTGCCGTCACCCAGGCACCACCGGAACCTCATGCGATACCGAGTTGCCGGTATAGTGGCAGCCACTGGGTCCGGAACACCTCAGCACGCGCACGGAGCTCGGCGATGTTTTCCCCGGGGCTCTCAAGCGCCTTGCCGTCCCTGGTAAGTCTTTCGTCCTGCTTATCCAAGACCTGCCAAGTGAATTCGGCCGGATCCGCGTTCCCCTGCATCGCCAACAGGAAAAGCTGGTGGAAGCGGTTAACGTTTATGCCGCCGCCCGTTACGGGAGACGCCAGGAACATGAGTTGATCGGAATAGCGGGCGGCATTCATGACAGCGGCGTTGAAGGCGCGCGTTCCGGCAACCCGATCCGCCTCACCGGTCTCCGGGAGGCATGGTTCGACCTGCCTCATTGCCGCCAGCACCGTTACCGCCTGCACGAAGGACGGGAAGCCGACCGCCCTGACGCTATCCATGGCAAGAAGTTCGCCCAATGTCGCGGGCCCCTTTGCCAGGGCGTACAGAACGGGCCCGTAGGTTTCCTCGCGGAGCTTCACATCGCCCAGGGCGAAGGTTGCCTCCAGCGGTACCAAGGCACGAGGCGCCACCAGGACGAAGCGGGTTTTGAGCAGGAGTTCGGCCTTCTCCTGAGCGGACAGCCGGACCGCGCCCTTGACGAAGATGTCCTTGCGGAACTTCTGGTTCAGAAAATAGTCCCGAACTGTTTCCCGGAACAGGACATCGTCGATTTCCGCCAGCATTTTTTGCGCGTCGGACGTCAGGTTGACCACGTCCACATGGTCCGCGGGGTTGGCGGAGGCAGCGAAGCTCAGCTTGGCACCGCCCAATTCGCGTGCGACTTCGGCGAAATACTTCGGTGTCCAATCCCGGTTCAAGTATTCGTGCACGAGATAAGCCGATGGCTGCCTCTTCAGGAGTTCCAGACGGGCGGCAACGCCGGGGTTTTGGGCGAAGTAGCCGGCCTTCATCTCGACAAGCCGGTCGGCAAACGCAATCCCCTGCCGCACCTGCTGAACTCGGCTTTCCCGGGCCGTGGCGCCATATTCGGCCATGAGCTGGCGCAACGGCATGGCGGCCGACCAGCCCGGCAGGCAATTGTAGCCGATGTACACCGCACCGCCCGGCTTGAGCTTGCGGCGGATGATTTCGACGATGGCCGCCCGGTTCTCGGGGCTGACCCACGAATAGATCCCGTGCAGCACGATCAGGTCGAACTCCGGCGTCTCGAGATCCCGGAATTCGGCGAAGCTTTTGTCGTAGAACCTCACATTGCCCGTTCCCGCCGACATCGCGAGCTGGCTGGCACCTGCGGCGTGGGATGGGTTGAAGTCGGTCGCCCAGAAATCGCCCTGGGGATTGGCGGCGGCGATCAGATTGGTGCTGAAGCCCTGGCCGAAACCGAGTTCGCAGTAAGAGAAGGAGGACAGCGGGGGCGGCCGGAGGCCTTTGAGAAGGATGCAGAAGGCCAGAAAACCCGGCGTCAGTTCGCGATAGAAACCATGCGTATAGTCGATGTCCGTAACGTAACCATCGCTCCAGTCGCTCATAAGCCCCCTCATTCAGAACCCCCGGACAATCCCCCAGATAAGGCTACAAGCTCATTAAAGACAAGGTGTTCGACCCAGCCTGCCTCTTTGCCGTGGACACACCGGGCGCGAGCGGCCCCTTAAAGCGGCAAGGGGCCGGCCCCGAAGGACCGGCCCCTTGCCCCAGAAGGCACCGTCCGTTGCGAGGCCGCCGGAGCGGCCCCGCGCAGGAGCGGGTGTTACATGACGTAGAACTGGTCGGTCCCGACTTCGCCCAGCTTCGTGATGCCGGTCAGGCCGGTCAGCTCCACCACGAGGTCCTGAGTGCCGTTCTGGACGAACAGGTAGCTGTTGGCACCGTACTGGAACACCACGGCGTTGCCAAGGGTGACATCGCTGTTGATCTCGGCGATGGCGTCGCTGAGGCTGCCCGGGGCAGCCAACAGGGTCGAGAAGCTGACCACACCGTCGGTGATCTTGACGTCCGTGGTCGTACCCGCCGCGTTGGCGGCAACCGCGTAGCCCACCCCCGCGATATCATCCACGAACACGAGGTCGTAGCCCTTACCGGCGGCCAGCTCCTCCGCAGTGGCCTTGTTGAAGCCGATGAGCTTGTCCGGAGCCGAGGCGGCCGACGGGGAGGTCCCGGTGCCGCTGTCGACGGTCGCGGTGATCACGTCGTCGCCGCCACCCAGCTTGACGGTCAGCTGGCTGTTGGTCGCCGCCAGGTCGAGCTTCAATGCGCCGGTCATGCCGGACGCATCGACTTCCTTCAGCACGTCCGACTCCATCGTGCCGGTCTTGTACACCTTGGTCACCGTCAGGGCCTTGTCGCCGGTGACCACCAGCTTCTCGGCCTTATCGGACACCAGCGCCGTCAGCTCGTTGCTGATGTTCTTGCCGCCGCCCGACACGATGTTGACGGTCTCGATCCCGTTCAGGGTGAGGCTGGCCGCCGTGATGGTCGATGCGGCCGCCGCATCGGCCCCGGCGAACGTCACCGTGAAGGTGTCGGTCTTGCTGTCGGCGGCGCTGGCGCCCTTCTGGACGACCGTCAGGCCGTGGGCATCGCTGCCGGTGATGTCCAGGCCGATCCCCTTGGCGACGTTCTCGATCGCCGCGTTGACGCTGCCGCTGTTGCCCGACAGCACCAGCTTGCCGATGGTGTTGCTGGAGCCGATCAGCTCCGCATCGAACGTGCGGCCGCCGAGGCCGACGAGGTCGACGTTCTCGAAGTTCTTGAACGCTGCCCCGTTGGAAACGTTGACCAGCGCAACGGCCAGGGTGTCGGTGCCCGCGCCGCCGTCCACGACGGCGTCGACGTTCACCGCACCGGTGCCCACGATGGAGTCGTTGCCATCGCCCAGCTCGATGACCGCGCCCTTGGCGACGGCGTTGCTGGCGATGTTGAGCTTGTCGTCGCCCAGGCCGAGGCGGACGAAGCCCTTGTCGGCCAGCGCGGCGCCCAGCGTGATGCTGTCCTTGCCCGCACCGGTGGTGACTTCCTGCAGAGCGGCACTGCCGGTGGCGGTGACCCCGCCGGCAGCGGCCGTGGCCGTCAGGGTCTTCACCGCGGCGCCCAGGATGTTGAGGTTCGCCTTGCCCGGACCGGTGACGTTCACCTTCGTGGCGGCGGTGAAATTGTCGACGTCAAGCGCAAGCGCGGCGTTGGCGGTGACGTTGATGGTCTTGACGGTTTTGACAGCGGCGCCCTCGAGGATCTCGATGGTGTCCGCCGTACCGCCGGTGACCTTGCTGGAACCGGCGACGTTCAGCGTCTCCAGTGCGGCGCCATCGACGGTCAGCGTGCCGTCGGTCGCACCGGCTTCCAGGGATGCGTTGTTCAGCGAGACCGACGCGACCTTCGCCGTCGCGGCGTACTCGGCCGTGACGTCCGCCTTGGTCGTCGAATTGACGGCCGAGGTCCCCTTCAGGCCGAAGGTCTGGCCCTCGGCGAGGCCGGTCACGGTCGCGCCGTCGACCACGTTGCTTGCCAGCGTGATGGTCTTGGCGCCGTCGAACGCCGCGACACCCAGCTTGTCGGTGACGTCGAAGCCGCCGGTGAGGTTGGTGACGACGATGTTCTCGACGCTCTTGGTCTCGAACCCGGCCGGCAGGACCTTTGCCGTCGCGATGATCTCGAGGGTGTCGGTGCCGCCGCCGCCGTCGACCACGTCGCCGGTGTTCAGCGTGGCCCCGGCCCCGCCGAGCACGGCCTTGATGGTGTCGTTGTTGGCGGTGCCGGTGACCTGCTCGCCAACCTTGTCGGTCAGGGTGAAGGTCTGGCCCGGCGTGCCGCCGTTGCCGCCGGCGGCGACGGTGGCCGCGACCTGCGTGGCGACCACGGCCTTGGCGGCGTCGCGCGAGGCCTCGGTGGCGCCGACGGTGGCCAGGAACTCGCGGGCGACCTGGGCGGCGGCGGCGCCAGCATAGCCCAGGATCTCAGGCGTGGTGTCGACCTCGGCGGTGAACGCCTGGGCCACTTCCACCTTGTTGGCCATCACCTTGGCGTCGTCGCCCTGGGCGCCGTTGGCCATGGTGAAGGCGATGTTGCCGACGTTCACCGTGCCCCTGGACAGCGCGTCGACCCAGAACTCCAGACCGGCCTTCTCGGCGTCGCGGCCGAACAGGTTGTTGTAGAGCTGGTTGACGATCTGCGCGTTGTTCAGGCCGGCGTACAGGTCCCTGTACTCCTGCGAGGCGCTGAAGGCGTTGATGACGGCAGCGAGGTTGCCGCCGTTGTCGGCGACCTGCTTCTCCCACCAGGCCAGACCGAGCGGATCGGCGGGGCGGTTGAAGAACGCAATGTAGGCCTTCTGAATGGCAGCGGTGTGAGTCGTCATGTCTCGGGAAGCTCCTATCGGGACCCAGTTGGACAGGTCAGTGGGTTACTATACCCCCATAGACCGGGTGTCAATCGCCGGATGCGCCTGTCCAATGGTTGCCACACTACTCGAAATCGCGTTGCAAATCCGCAACACGCGGGTGGGTCAAACGGCTTGCGCTACTTCTCGGAGACGCGACGCAGATCGGCCTCAACCATCAGCGCGACCAGTTCCTCAAGGCTGGTCTGCGGTTCCCAGCCCAGCTTGGCCTTGGCCTTGGCCGGGTTGCCCAGCAGCACGTCGACTTCCGCCGGGCGCAGGAATCCCGGGTCCAGCACGACATGGTCGCGCCAGTTCAGGCCGACCTGCCCGAAGGCCAGTTCGCAGAACCGCTCGACCGACGTGGTCACGTTGGTCGCCACCACATAGTCGTCGGGCGAGTCCTGCTGCAGCATCCGCCACATCGCGTCGACATAGTCGCGCGCGAATCCCCAGTCGCGCTTGGCGTCCAGGTTGCCGAGCCGCAGTTCCCGCTGCTGGCCGCGGGCGATTCGCGCAACGGCCTGCGTGATCTTGCGGGTGACGAACTCCACACCGCGCAGTGGGCTTTCGTGGTTGAACAGGATGCCGCTGGACGCGTGCAGGCCGAAGCTCTCGCGGTAGTTCACCGTCATCCAGTGGGCATAGACCTTGGCCGCGCCGTAGGGGCTGCGCGGATAGAAGGGGGTCGATTCGTCCTGCACCGGGGACTGGATGCGCCCGAACATTTCGCTGGTGCTGGCCTGGTAGAACCGGGCCTTCGGGTTCACGATCCGGACCGCCTCCAGGACGTTCACCGCCCCCAGGCCGCTGACCTGCCCGGTCAGCACCGGCTGCTGCCACGACGTGCCGACGAACGACTGGGCGCCGAGGTTGTAGACCTCGTCGGCCTTGCTCGTCTCGACCGCGCGCACCAGGCTCGACAGGTCGGCCAGATCGCCGTCGATCATCCGGACCTCGCCCTCGATCCCCAGCTCGCGCAGGCGCCAAAGCGTGTCGGTGCCGCGGCGCGCCAGCAGGCCGTGGACGGCATACCCCTTGTCCAGCAGAAGCTGCGACAGGTAGGCCCCGTCCTGCCCCGTGATGCCGGTGATCAGAGCGCTCTTCATGATTCGGTTCCTTACTTCTGGTCTTCTTGCGCGACCCAATGGTCGAGGAGCGCGCGCAGATGGTCGTCGCCGATGGGCCGCGGGGCCCTGCCAAGCCGCGCGATCAGTTTCGCCGGATCGCCGGCCACACGGGGCTGGTCGCCCGGACGCAGCCGGGCCGGATCGACCCGGACCGGGACGGACAGGCCCGCGACGGCCAACAGGCGGTCCAGCAGATCCTGCAGCTTTTGTTCCCGCCCCGAACAGACGTTGTAGACCTCGCCGGCCTCGCCACGGTCGAGGAGGCCGAGATACGCGTCGAGGACATCGTCCACCCAGGCGAAATCCCGCGTGGCCGAAAGGTTGCCGACCGTCACCCCGTCCTGCAAACCCAGCTTCGCCCTGGCGACCTGACGGGCCAGCGAGGGCAGCACGAAGTCGGGAGGTTGGCCCGGACCGGTGTGGTTGAACGACCGTGCGACAACCACGCGCAGCCCTTTGCCCCGCCACCACTGCAAGGCCCCGGCCTCCGCCGCCACCTTGCTGGCGGCATAGGGGTTCCGAGGTGCGGGGGCGCGCGTCTCCGGGATCGGCAGTGCCTCCGGCGGGACCAAGCCATAGACGTCGGCGCTCCCGACGACCAGCACGGGCCCGGTGAAATTCCGATTGGCCAGGGCATGGCACACATGAACGGTGCCGACGGCGTTGACGTGGAACGTCCCGCCCGGATCGGCCCAGGCGGTCGGCACATGGCTTTGCGCCGCCAGATGCAAAACCGCATCGGGCGCCACCGCATCCAACGCCCGCTCGATCGTGGCCGGATCGCGCACGTCGAATCCCGCCGGAGGCGGCGCAAGCCGGATCGAACCGGCCCATGCGGACTCGGGCAGCCAGGCAAACAGGCGGCGGCCGACGAACCCCCCGGCGCCCGTGACCAGCACCCTCACGGCCCCGCCCCCGCCGGTTCGGCCCCCGCCGGTTCCGCTTGGCGGGCCACAGGGACCGGGTCCGGGAACAGCGCACCGACGACCAGCCGGGCCGCGTAATCCCACCGGGTGTAGCGTTCGGCCCACAAGGCCGCGTTGCGACCGAGCTGCGCACGCAGGCGCGGCTCGTCCAGCAGCATGGCCAGCATTTCCACGAGCTGCGGGATTTCCCGGTCGTCGGGGTCCGCCTTCCAGCAGATCCGGTCCGGCAACTCCGCGAACTGCTGGTACCGGCTGGTGATGCAGGGCACGCCCGCGGCCAGGGTCCGCATGACCACCCCGGACGTTTCGCCGACGCTCGGATGCCGCAGGGCGATGACGACGTCCACCGCCGCGACCAGATCCTCGAACGCCTCGTCGTCGAGATAGCCGGTGATGGTCACGGCCTCCGCCAGCCCCAGATCCTCGATCTGGTCCTCCAACCCCTCCTGGGGGTGCGGCCGGTCGCCGCCGATCAGAAGCCGCACGGGGTATCCGCGTTTGCGCAATTCGGCCAGCGCCCGCAGGACACTGGGAATGCGCTTGAAGCGCGTCGGGAACCCGAAGGTCCCGAGGACGAATTCCCGGCCGGGGTCGAACCCCAGCTCCCGCAGACGTTGGCGCCCCCGGCCCTGCCGGGATGCGTCGGGTGCCGCGGTCCCATGCGGCAGGACGCGCACGGGGCAATCCTCGGGGAACCGCCGGGCCTGCCACCGGCTGTGCACGAACGCCACCCGCGATTTGGCGCACAGGGCGGCCACCAGGGGAACCCCGGCCGGCTCCGGCGAATGGCCGCCGGCCCATGCCTCGGAACGCACCGGCCGCAGCGCCTGCGCCGCCCGCATCGGCTCGGTCAGGTAGCGGCGGTTGCCGTCGGCACCGAACGCCTCGCGGGCGAAAACCTCCAGGTCGATGTCGTGCACCACAAGGGCATCCGGATTGTCCCAGGCCCCACGCCACGCGCCCTTGTGGAAACGCGCGTTGTTTCCCACGCTGTAGACCACGCGGTCGAGCCCCGCCCGCTCCCGCGGGAGCGCGTCGAGCGGCCGGACCCGCAGGCCGGCGACCTGCGGATCGGCCGCCCCCACCGGATCGGCCTCGTCGCCATCGACGAAGATCGTGACGTCGGCATAGCGGGTCAACGCTTCGGCCAGCGAACGGCTGTAATCCGCGATGCCGCTGCGCAAGGGCGGCCAGGGTGTGACCAACCCGATACGGGGCCGGAACGGCGCCCCATCCTTCGATTCGCGCACCGGTGCGGAGCCGATGAAGGCGTCGACCATGCGGTGCCCGGCCGCGGCCCAGGTGAAGCCCCGGGCATGGAGGGACGCCGCGACCCGGGCCGCGGGCCAATCCGGCCCGGCCGCCTGACGCAGTGCCGCGGACATGGCCGCCGCCGCCCCTTGCACATCGTTGGCGTCGAACCAGTGCGCATGCCCCTCGGCGACCTCGGGGAGGCTGCTGTTGCGCGCGCACGCGACGGGCACGCCGCTGGCCAACGCCTCCAGGACCGGCAATCCGAAACCTTCGTAGCGCGACGGGAAGACGAAGCACGCGGCATCGCGGTACAGCCGGGCAAGCTCGTCGTCCGGAACGAATCCCGGCGCGTCGAAGTGGTCGGCGATCCCGACCCGGTCGGCGTGGGCCATCAGCCGCGCACGGTCGTCGGTGCCCATCGAGCAAACGACCTTCAGGCGCAGCCGCGGATCGGTCCCGGGCATCGCCCGCAGCGCCGCAAACGCGTCGAGCGCGAAATCGACGTTCTTCCGGGGATCCATGCCCCCCGTGTAGAGCACGAAGGGATCCCGCCCGGCGTCGGGGATCTGCCACGCCCAGAACCGGCCATGGTCGACGGCCAGCGGAACGACGATCATCTCGCCCACGGTATCCGGGAAGGCATCGCGGAAATCCGACCGCGCGCTTTCCGAAATGAAGGCGAGCCCGGCACCCGACCCGGCCAGGGCGTGCAGCCGGGCCAGGTAATCGTCACGGATGTGCTCGGGCCAACGGTCGATGTAGATGTCCCGCATGACCAGCGGGATCAGGTCGTAGACGGTCACCCAGTGCTTCGGCCCGGCCCCGAACACCGGGGCACGGACGTTCGGCATCAACGGATTGGGGTGCCACACGACATCGGCCCAACGCTGCAGGGCGTGGAAGCCTTCATCCCAGTCCGGCCCTGGCAGCAGGACCACCGTCTCGACGGCGTTGCGCAACCAACCGGGCAGGGCGTCGAGTGCCGTCTCCACCGGAACGGCGACCTTGACGCGCAGTGCCGGGCAGCCGGCCAACTCCTCGAGCAGGTTCAGGACCACGCGGCCAATGCCGCGGTGCACCTCGGGCGTGGCGAGCGTCTGCCCGTCGACGAGAACCCTCATGACAGCAGCGCCTCCACGAAGCGGTTCGCAACCACATCCCAGGCCGTGTTCATCCGGGCGAAGTGGCGCCCCGCCTCGCCCAGCCGTCCACGCTCCACCGGATCGGCGAGGACCGACAGGCCGTCGATCATCTCGTCGGCGTCCGACACGGCAAATCCCCCGCCGCTCAAAGTGACGAACTCGGTGGTGACGTCGCACTTGGCGTTCACGAACACCGGGACGCCGAGCAGCCACGCCTCGAAAATGACGATGGAGAAGCTCTCAAGGGCCGAGGGGTTGACCAGCGCGCGGGCGCCACGGATCGCCCCCGACTTCACGGCCGGATCGACGAAGCCGAGATCGACCACCCGCGGGTCGGGCGGCAATGCGACGCCGTTCCCGCCACCGACCAGCACGAGCTTGAGATCCGGCATCCGTGCCCAGACGGCCCCCATCCATTCCAGAAGCTGCGGCAGCCCCTTCCCGGCGTCCTTTCGACCGACGTACACGATGTAGGGGCCGTCGACCGGTGCCGGGCCGGGAGCGGCGGGCGCGTCGACGCCCAGGCCGACCACCGGGCTTTCGACCAGCCGGCGCCCGGTGGCGAGGCCGTGTTCCCGGATCGCCAGACGTTTTTCGGCCGCCGACAGGAACGCGCAGTTCCGCGCCCGCTCGATCATCGCGCGCGTGCTCGGCCAATAAAGCTGGCCTTCGTCATGCAGGCAGGGCATCAGCGTCAGCGCATCGCCCAGGACCTCGGCGGCGGAATAGGCCAAGCCCTGCGTATAGGGCAGCGCCAACGTCACCCCGGCGGGCTTGGCCGCGGCATGGTCCAGCAGCGCCGCGCTGTTGCAACTCGAACGGGCCAGGACGTGGTACTCGTCCGGCGCCAGCGTCTCCCCCCGCAGAACGCGCGACAGCAGCGCCTCGTAGTCCGCGCGGCCGCCCTTGTCGACCGGGAACCGGCGCACGACCAGATTCGTCCCCTGTTCGTGCGGTTCCTCGCCAACCGGAAGCTGGTCCTCCCACCAATTGTGGAAGGGGGATTGGCAGGCGGTCGCCAGCAATTCGACCGACAGGCCGCGGCGGGCGAGTTCCTGGGCATAGCGGCGCGCCGCCACTTCGGCACCGCCGGAGAAGTGGCCGAACCACGGCGTGATGATGCGGACGTCGGGTGTCATGCGCGAACGGCCACCAGCGCATAGTCGGGTGCCGCGAACAGGTGCCGGCCGACGGCCTCCACCATGGGATTCAGCGTCGGGGCCAAGGGGTCGTCCGCCGGAACGGGCTTCAACGGGTTGTCCAGCCGATGCTCGCTCAGCCGCATGATCCGCGGCTCGATGAAGCCGACCTCTTCCGCCAGCAGCCTCAAGAGATCGGGCACGACGGGGCGGCGGTGGGTCGGGTCGATGTAGAAGGCGCAGGCGCCGACCACCAGGTTCTCGGGGTTCGGCGTCTCGAACACGAGCACACCGCCGGGGGCCAGCACGCGGCGGGCTTCGGCCAGAAGCCGGACGAGATCGGTCAGGCTGATATGCTCGATCACGTGGAACGCCGTGATGCCGCGCAGGCTCGCATCCGGTTGCCGCGCAACCCAGGCGACCGCATCCTCCTCGGCGACGTCGTGCCCGCGCCCGCGGACATCCCGCAGGAAGTCGGGGTTGAGATCGACCCCCAGGGTCTTGACCCCGTTCTCCTGCAGCAGGTCGAGCCACTCCCCACGCCCGCAGCCAAGATCGGCAACGGGCAGTGACGCAAGGGCGTCGGGCTGGCCGGCGAACAGGGGCAGGTAGACGGACTGGCGGCGGCGGACAAGCTCGGTGCTGCCCCGGAACGCGGCCTCGAACCGGGCGTAGAAGCCGGGCATGAGGGTGAAGTCGAGCTCCTGCCCGCCCCCGCCGCTCCCGGCGGGTGCCGCGGGCTGGCCGGCAGCGGCCGCCGTCGGCGCCCCGAGCCGGTTCCTCAACTCGAGCGCATCGATCTGGCGGGAGAACCGCACCTCCGCGTCGCGAACGGCGGCTTGCGTCAAGGTCTCGAGCTCCGACCGCAGCTCCGCGAGTTCGCTCCGGCGGGCGGATCGGCGCAGTTCGGCATCCCACCGCCGCCCCTCGTGGGCCAGGCGGCGTTCGAGATCCGCCGTCTGCGTGGCCAGGACGCGGACGGCGGCAAGCGCATCCTCCAGGGCCCGGCGCTGGTCGTAGCCGAGCATCGCCATGATGCGCAGGCCGATCCGCTTCAGGATCGGGAATTGGCGGAACGGGAACCGGTCCAGGGTCACGGGCCAGGTCGCCCGCGGCCGGGTTCCGGCCGTCGCGGCGGTCACCAACGCCTCGAACCGGGCCCAGGCCCCCGTGTTGCCCGCCCCGGCTTCGTCCGTGCCCGCCCGCGCCAGCGCCACCGCCTGCGCCGCGACGACGTCGATCTCCGCCACCGGAGGCCGGGGCGCACCGCCCGTGCCGGTCGCCCGTGGCGTGGCCGTCACGCCGGATTGCGCGGGCGCTTCATCGAACTTCATTCCGTCCCCCTACTGCCGGGCGCCCCAACTGCCGGTTGATTGCCGCCCACCAAACCCCGGCTTGGCGGAGGCCCTCCACAGGCTCCGACCGAGCGGCGGCGCGTTCGGCGCCGCCGGAATATGACGGTTCACGGTACGTCGCAAGTCGTTCCGCACCCCTGCGCGGGGGCGGAAACCGCAGCCTCGTCGAGGATCAGCTCCGGCTCCAGGCGGCAGACGCCGTAGAAACGGGGACCGAGGAAACCCGCCACCTCGAAGTCCGTCAGGCCGTCGCACCAATGGTAGCATTGGTGCAGGTGCGTTTCCTCGCTGTGCAGCGCCGCGGTCACCGTGTACATCCCCGGCCCGAGGTTCATCGGCATGCGCAGCACGACATCGGACGTCGTGCCCGCCTTGAACCGGAGGCCGCGGCCGAGCAGGTGGGTGTTCGTCCCGAAGACATCCTGGCCAAGCCGGTTGCGGATCATGATCCCCAGGGTGGCGTCCTCTGCCAGTTCGGCATTGGCCCGAATCCGCAGCACAAGGTCGGCGACCTCGCCCGAGCCGACCACCCGCCCCCCGGACCGGCTGCCGACCAGACGGGCCCCCACGAATTCCAGCTCCCGCGTGCCGTAGCCGATCCCGGCGGCACGCCGCTGGCCGCCGGCCGACGCGAGATCCCCCTCCTCCATGCCGGCGATGATCTGGTTGTAGACGTTCACCGCATCGTCGGGACTGGCGGTGGTGACCACCCGGCCACGATCCAGGACCATGGCCCGGTTGCACACGACCTTGATGGCGTTGAGGTCGTGGGAGACGAGGACGATCGCACCGCCTTGGGCACGGAAGTCGGCGATGCGGCGCATGCATTTCTGCTGGAAGTGCGCATCGCCCACCGCGAGCGCCTCGTCGACCACCAGACAGGCCGGTTCGGCATGGACCGCGATCGCGAACGCCAGCCGGACGACCATGCCCGACGAATAGGTCTTCAGGGGACGGTCGATGAACTCCTCGAGTTCGCTGAACGCGATGATCTCGTCGCGTTTGCGGGCAACCTCCGCAGGGGTCATGCCGAGGAGGGCGGCGTTGAAGCCGATATTGGCATCGCCGCTGAGTTCGGGGTTGAAACCGGTGCCGAGTTCCAGCAGCCCCGTGATGCGGCCATCCACATGGACCGAGCCCGCGTCCGGGAGGCTGATGCCCATGACCAGCTTGAGCAACGTCGACTTGCCGGCGCCGTTGCGGCCGATGATGCCGAACGCCTCGCCCGGTGCGACTTCGAAGCTGACATCCTGAAGCGCAACCGCCTCGTGGTGCAGGCGGCGGCGCAGGACGATTTCCTTCAGGCGGTCGGCCGGCTGCCGGTAGACGCGGAACCGCTTGCTGACATTGGAGACCCGGATCACCGCAAGCCCCTCACAGGAAATCCCGGATATCGCGTTCGAGGCGGCGGATCACCCGCAGGGCGATCCAGGAACCGACCGCGCCGGCACACAGGCTCAGGATCATGAGCCCGTACGACGGCGGCGCCCCGAACACCAGCGCCCTATGGTAACCGTCGATGAACCAGTTCGCCGGATTGAACGACTGGAGCGCCTGCACCGGGGCGGGCAGCACCGACAACACGTAAACGATTGGCGTCAGCCAGAACCAGATTTGCAGCACGACGGCCAAGGCATCCTTGGTGTCGCGGATGAACACCGTCAGCACCGCCCCGGCCGCGCCGAGGCAGAACGCCAGCAATTGCTGCTGGGCGACAAGAAGCGGCAGGTACAGCACGTTCGGCGTCAGCCCGCCGAATGCAAGCTGCAAGGCCACGACGACCAACAGGATCGCGGACAGCACGATACCTTCGGAAATCGCGATGTGGACGGCGATGGTGGGAAGTCCGACCGGCACCTTCGTCAGGATCGCGCGCCGCTCGATGAAGACGCCGGCTGTCCGCACGACCGTGTTGGCGAACGCGGCCCACGGCATGATCCCGGAAACCAGATAGGTCCCGTAATCATAGACCGACGCGTTGCCCGGCAGACGCGGGGCGAACAGCCCGGAGAACACTGTCGTGAAGATCAGGATCTGGGTGATCGGATTGATCAGGAGCCAGGCGCTTCCGAGGGTGGACCCCGCGTATCGCTCGAGCAGGTCCTGGCGCACGAGGCGCACGAGAAGTGGCGGTATCATTGGGCGGGGTTCTAGCAAAAGGCGGCGGACCATACCGGTTCGGGACGTCATAGGCCACACCCCAGAATTCCGGGAGCGATGGTGCCGCCCGACCGCGGCATTTGTGCAACGCGGCAGAAACCGTTACGAGGCCCCGACCGCCCGCGAACGGGCTGCCGGCCCGCCCTCCACGGCCAATGCCGACGCCAGCGCCTCCACGAACGCGGGCATCGAACGGGCTTTCGCCGTCGCGGCCGCACCGCGCGCGCAGGTCTCGTACAGGCCGGGCTCCTCGATAAGGTGGCGTATCGCGTCGGCCACCCCCGCAGCGCTTGCCTCCGCCGCCAGAAGCCCGTCGACCCCGTGGGACACCTGTTCCCGCAGCCCGCCGACGGGGGTGGCGACGACGGGCAGCCCGGCCGCGTGCGCCGCCGCAACCACACCCGACTGGCTGGCCTCGATGTAAGGCAGGACCACAATGTCGTGGGCGCCCAGCACGCTCCCCACCTCCGCATGCGGAACCCAGCGGTTGTGAACCTCGACCCCGGGGGCCGGCAATCGCCCGGCGAATGGAGCAAGGTCCCCGTCGCCGACAATGGTCAGCGTGGCGGAGACCCCATCCGCCCGCAGATTGGCGTAAGCGTCGAGCAGGAGGTCGAGCCCCTTGTAGGCGAGTATGCGCCCGAAGAAGAGAAGGCGACTCGGCCGGCCGGTGCGCGCCGCGGCCGCCGGGGCATAGCCCATGGTCGGGTGGAAGAGCGTGGCGATGCGCGTCTCCGGCACGCGCGCTTCGACGCGCCGGGCGACATGGGTGCTGAGGGCGACCACACGGTCGGCGCGCGAGAACTCCCATTCCCAATACTTGTCGAGCAACGCCGATCCCTCCCCCGGGTGATGCACGGCGTCGTGGACCACGGTGGCGTAGCGGATTCCCCGTGCCTGGACGGCTCCCACCAGGAACGGCGACCAGATGTGCGGCATGAGGGTGACGACCCATGAAACCCCCGCCGCCTCGGCATAGGCCGCGACCCGCCGGGCGAGCCGGGGCAGGCCGAGCGTCCTGGCAAGGGTGGCCGGCACCGAACCGATCGTATCGACCTCGAGCGTGGGCACGCCGAGGCCGCGCAGCTCGTCGATCAACTCGTTCTGGCGGGACACCGACAGCAGGGGGACGAAGGGACCAGCCGATGCCGCACGGGCGAGGTCGACGGTGAAACGGCTCAACGCCCCCCGCCGCCCCCAGAAGAGAAGCAGAACGCGCGGCTTTTCCTCGCTCAAGGGGGGACGCATCGGCGGCTCTCCGGTCGCAATGTCCGTCGGACGGCACGGGGCTCGCCCCGGGAAACGGTCGGAACCACTAGCGTCCGCACACGCCCCTGTCACGTCCGGAGGGGCGACGGCAACACCATCCCCGGGGGCCGGACGGGAGGGAGGCGCCACCGGCGCATGTCGCAGGCGCTTGCACGACCGCATCCCGGCGAACATTATCCGCGCCCGATCCCCGCGACGGCACCTTGGCCGCCGGGCTGAACCCGCGGTGGCAACTGTGACGCTGTGACATTGCCCCGGCCATCAACAGGCAATGGTGTATTGCGGATGCACACGGCGACACACAAGGCAAACGGCTTCACGTTCCTGCGGATCGTGGCCGCGCTGCTGGTGATCATCACCCACAGCTATGTCGTCCTGGGGCTTCCCGGCGATCCGCTGGACCGTTTGCATCTCCCCCCGTTCAGCAAGTGGGGCGTGGACACCTTCTTCGTGATCAGCGGCTTCCTGGTCACGGCATCCTTGATGCGCAACGGCGATCCCGTCCGTTACATCCGGAACAGGGCCCTGCGCATCCTCCCCGGCCTGTTCGTCATGGTTGCGCTGACCGTGTTCGTGGTCGGCCCGCTGTTCTCGTCCTCGCCGGGGTATTGGTCGCGCGAGGCGTTCCAGTATTTCTGGAATGTCCTCATCTTCAAGCTCACCCCCTTCCTGCCGGGCGTCTTCGCCGACAATCCGGTGGCGGTCGTGAACGGGTCCCTGTGGACCCTGCCGATCGAGGTCCTGTGCTACGCCGGCCTTTTGGTCATCGGCTGGGCCGGCGCGCTGAAGCCGCGGATCATTGCCGTCCTGATTGCCGTCACGACGCTGCTGCATATCGGCAGCGCCTTCCGTCCCGGCGACTATTTCCTGACGGTTGAAAAGCTGCGCCTGAACGAGTTCGCCGCCCTCTTCCTGGGCGGGGCATTCCTCGCATCCCTGGGCAACAGGCTCCCGATCACATGGAAGCGGATGGGACTGTGCGCCGCCGGCGTCGTTGCCGGTCTTCTTCTCAGCATGAGGGTGTGGCACCTCCCCGTGGTGGGTGCCGTCCAGTGGCAGGTGGCATCGCTCGCCCACCTGCTCCTGTTCCCCTATGTCGTGATCTCGACGGCGCTGCTTCTGCGGCGCCTGGACTGGCTGAACAAACACGACATTTCCTACGGCCTCTACATATATGCCTGGGTCGTTCAGCAGATCGTCGTCGCCACCCTGGGCCGGGATGTCGGACCTTGGGTGCTGACCGCCCTGTCGATTTTGATGACCGGCATCCTCGCGGTCTTGTCATGGCGGTATGTGGAAGGGCCGGCGCTTCGGCTGAAGGACGCTGCGCCGTGGCGTCGCGGCCCTGCCGGCCGGCAGGGCGCGGCCACCGAACCGTATCCGGCTGCCGGAAACGAAAAGAGCCCCCTGCCCGCGTCTGTTCGGCAGGGCTGACCGGTCGGTGACCGGCACCGTGC
Source organism: Azospirillaceae bacterium (assembly GCA_035645145.1). Taxonomy (GTDB): domain Bacteria; phylum Pseudomonadota; class Alphaproteobacteria; order Azospirillales; family Azospirillaceae; genus CANGXM01. Next base: position 31,192 of record DASQNC010000048.1, read on the forward strand.
GGCGGGGCGTTAACGCCCCGCGTCCGGGAGAAGTGCCGGATTGCGCCATCCCTGGACGCCATCCACGACGACGTCCGGCCCCTTGTCACTCAGCGTTAGGATTGCCGGGCGTTCGATTTCAAGACGCCAGCCGGCCTTGAGGAGCGTGTCCATGATGCGCCCCTCGATCTGCCGGGAATGGGTGCCGATCACCATGTAGGCCACACGGCCGCAAAGCGTTTCCAGGCATTCGTCGACCAGATCGGCCTCGCCACCCTGGATGTCCACGTGCAGCAGGTCCAGGCGATCGTGGTCCCCGATGACCTGGTCCAGTGCGATCATCGGCAGTTCCTCGTAACGGCCGGACGACCGGGCCCGCATCCGTTCGTCATCGTCGGCATTGAAAATGGGCTGCAACCCCCAATCCGAGCCTGCCGCCACCTGACGCGGGAACAGGGCAATGCCCGATGTCGCGGCAGCGATACCGTGGTGCAGTGTGATCTCGCCGGCATCGAAACCGTTCACCGCACAGGACTCCCGGGCAAAGGCGAGATGACCCACGTCACCCTCCACGCCGATGACGTGGACTTTCTTCCCCTTCCGCTTTGCCGCCATGCCGGTGTTGTTCATCCAGCAACCCCAGCCGCAGCCGAGCTCGACCATGGTGAACGTCTCTCGCGCAAAATCGACGGCGCGGAGTGCGGCCGCCCACTCGGCGATATCGGCGTGCCAGTTGGACGGGATCGGGATGGACTCAACCTGCCCAGCCTTTTCCTTCAAGAGATTTGGTTGGAATTTTGGATCAACCAAAACACCGAGATAGTTGGTCACATAACCTTCTCGTGGCTCCAGGCTCGGGACCGCATGGCCCCTCAACGTACCCACAGCATCAAAACACGAGTGATAATAATAGAACGGGCTTTTTCTCACCCGATCAGCGAATTCTTCCGAATTTCCGATGGCACGAACTATACTTTCCCAGCTGCCAAATGCTTTATATCCATCAATGACAGCCTCGCTCTCCGGCTCCCGATCGAGGAGTATTTTATAGATATCAATAACATCACTGTCGGAAATTTTCTTTTCCCGCCTGAACGCAAACACACGAACCCCCAAGAAATACAATCAATTTTGCAGAGCACCGGACACAAAGTGCCCAGCAGCAAAACCCGTTGGATGTTGCTTGCCGCAGCAGGCTGTTTCCGGCCACACAATAATCAAGGCCAAGCGCAAAAGCCACCCGCCCCCAGGTGGCTACCCGCCGACCAACAGGCCGCCGCAAGCGAAAATCGAAGAGCCTGGAGGTCCGCCCCTCGCTCAAGGACGCCAGAGATGGACGTCAGCCGGCTTGCGAGCACGGTCGAGGGTGGATTTCACATCCATGACGATGCCGCCGTCCGGTCCGAGTAGTCCCCGCACGAGATCCCATCCTCCTTGGCGGAACTGTGCATGCTGGACGGCAACGATCACCGCATCAGCCGGCTTCAGGGCGCCCATGGGAAGCAGGGCCAAGTCATACTCGTGCCGGGCTGCCTTCTCATCGGCGATGGGATCGTGGACTTGAACCTCCACTCCGAATGCGGCCAGTTCGCGGATGATGTCCACGATCTTACTGTTGCGGATGTCGGGCACGTCCTCCTTGAAGCTGAGGCCGAGAACGGTCACCCGATAGTCCCTGCCATGGCGCACTTGGCGCAGGAGCAACTTGATGCACTCCTGGGCGATGCGCATACCCATCCCGTCATTGACCCGGCGACCGGCGAGAATGACCTCGGGGTGGTATCCGTACCTTTCCGCTTGGAAAGTCAGGTAATAGGGGTCGACGCCGATGCAATGACCGCCGACCAGGCCGGGCTTAAAACTCAGGAAATTCCATTTGGTGCCGGCGGCCTCGAGCACATCGCCGGTATCGATACCCATCCGCCCGAAGATCGCGGACAATTCATTCACGAAGCCAATATTGATGTCCCGCTGCGCGTTCTCGATCGCCTTGGCGGCTTCCGCAACCTTGATCGACGGAGCCACATGGATCCCAGCCGTGACCACCGCCCCGTAGGTTTCGGCAACGATGCGGGTGGTTTCGGCGTCGAAGCCGGAGACGACCTTCCGGATGGTCTCGAACCGGTGGGCCCGATCGCCGGGGTTGATGCGTTCGGGCGAATAGCCCACGCTGAAATCGCGCCCGCAAACCAGGCCGGACAGGCGCTCCAGCAAGGGAACGCACTCCTCCTCGGTTGCGCCGGGATAAACCGTGGATTCGTACACCACGATGTCCCCCCGCTTCAGCACGCCGGCAATCGTCTCGGTCGCCTTGCACACGGCCGTGAGGTCCGGGCGGTTCGCATCATCGATCGGGGTCGGCACCGTCACGATGAAGAAATCGGCCTGCGCAAGCTGCCGGTGGTCGGCGGTCAGCTTCATGGGCACGTCTGCCAACTCGCTGGTCGAACACTCGTTGGTGCGATCGAAACCGCGGTTCAACTCGTCGATCCGTGTGGCGTCGATATCGAACGCCACCACGTCGAACCGCTTCTTGGCGAAAGCAACCGCAACCGGCAAACCAACGTAACCAAGGCCGATCACGGCGATTTTGCGCATTCCCTGGGACATAAGGTTCCCCAACTCCGATGGCGTCGGGAATCTGACCCGCGCGCAAGACCGAGGCGAGCGTTTGAAACTGTGCTCGACGCCACCTTGAAACTCAACTTGGATGTGATACCGCCATAGAACGATCGGCCAACCCGGCCCAAACCTGGATTACGGCACCAAAAGGCTACGGTAACATTCGACCATCCGGCGTCCGACCTCATCCGCCGAAAAGCCCATGGCCGCCAAAGACCGCGCCGACTCGCCGTACCGCACGCGAAGGGCCGCGTCGCCCGCCAGATGCACCAGGGCATCGGCCAGCGCCCGGACGTCCCCGACCGGAACCGTCACCCCGCTTTCGCCATCGCGCGTGATGTCGGTGCACCCGGGAACACGGGATGCCACGACCGGCCGCCCGCAGGCGGCGGCCTCCAGAAGGCTTTTGGGAACCCCCTCCCCGCCCACCGACATCAGGACGGCAATGTGGGCCCTCGCCCAAACCCGGCGCACATCCTCCACGTGGCCGAGCCATTCCACACCGGGCAATCCGGCCCAGCGGCGGACCGTGTCCTCGTCGAAGGAGGTGGGGTTGTCCGGGTCGGGCTTTCCGGCGAGCAGAAGGCGCAGGTCCACGCCCCTGCGGCGCACCTCCTGCACGGCCTCGACCACGACATCCACGCCCTTGTTCCGCAGCATGCGGCCGACATAGGCCACCGTGACGGGGCCGGCGGGCTCCGGCAGCACCTGGAATTGATCCGGGTCGACGCCGGACCCGCGGATCACCCGGATCCGGTCCGCGGACACGATGCGCTGGTCCTGGAGCACCTGGCGGTCATGGTCGTTCTGGACCACCGCGACCGTGCGCGGCTCCCCGCCGAACACGCCACGGAGCAACCGGGTGATGACGAAGCGGCGAGCCCGCGCGCCCCAGCCGGTGGCCGTGAATGCCGTCCCGAGGCCGTTGATGCCGTGGACGACGGCCGGCACGCCGGTCAAACGCGCGGCCAGCCCGCCCACGAGCACGGGCTTCAAGGAGACATTGTGAACGATGTCCGGGCGGGTGCGCCGGAACAGTGCCGCGACCTCGCGCACCTGACGAACCACCGAGGCGGGATCGTTCCGGCTCCGCCGCCAGGCCAAGGGATGCACGGCGAACCCGGCAGCCTCGATCAGCCCGCCGTGCCGGTCCACCCGTGTCGCCACATGCACGTCGTAGCCGGCCGCCGCCGCGGCCTGCGCCATGGGCAACCGGTGCGACCAGAAGTACCAGTCCTCGGTGACGAGGAACATCAGCCGCGGTCGCCGGGGGACCACCGTCCCGTCCGTCCGGAAGCCCTCCACGACCGGCCCCTAGGTTCGTGCCGCGGCGTTGCCGGGTGCCTCCAGATCGGCGCCGACGGATGGCGACGCGGGTCCGGCGTATCCGGGAACGATGGCCCGCAGCATGGCCACCAGCCTCTCGACCGCCTCGTCCGCGACCGCCCGCTCCATCTCCTCGAGGCTGCGCGCGAGCAAGCCGTAGTCGATCACCAGAGGGGAGGCGACGAACACGCCTTCCACCGGCGTGGGCAGCGTCTGTTCGACGGGGTCGAACAGTTCCTCGTACAGTTTTTCGCCCGGACGCAGGCCGGTGTATTCGATCCGGACGTCCCGGTCCGGCCGCAGCCCGGCAAGCCGGACCATCTGCCGGGCGAGATCCACGATCTTCACGGGCTTGCCCATATCGAGGACGAAGATCCGCCCCGCTTCCTCGGCGCGGGCCAGACCGAACGCCGAGGCCTGCAGGACCAGCTGCACGGCTTCGGCGATCGTCATGAAATACCGCTCCACCTCGGGGTGCGTGACCGTGATCGGCCCACCCGCCGCAAGCTGGGCCTGGAACAGCGGCACGACGGAGCCGCTCGACCCCAGCACATTGCCGAAACGGACGGTGATGTAGCGCGTCCGTTCCCCGATCCGACGGGACTCCTGAACATCCATGGCCTGGCAATAGGCCTCCGCCAAGCGCTTGGTCGCCCCCATCACGCTGACCGGCCGCACCGCCTTGTCGGTCGAGATGAACACCATTGAGCGGGCGCCCGCCTGCCGTGCCGCATCGGCCACGTTGCGGGTGCCAAGGCAGTTGGTGGCGATGCCCTCGGCGATATGGGTCTCCACGACCGGCACATGCTTCAGCGCAGCCGCGTGGAAGACCAGGTTCGGGCGCTCCTTCTGGAACAGCCGCATCACGCGGTTGCGCTGGCGGACGTCACACAGGATCGGCACGATGTCCAGGTCCGGGAAGGTCTCCGTCAGCTTCCGGTGGATGCTGTAGAGCTGGAATTCGCTGTGCTCGACCAGGATGAGCCGCGACGGCCGGTCCGACGCGATCTGATGGCACAGCTCGCTGCCGATGCTGCCGCCGGCCCCGGTGACCAGAACGCGCGCGCCGGCGACCATGGCGGAGACCGGCTCGCGGTCCAGCTGCACCTGCGGCCGCCCGAGGAGGTCCTCGATGGCGACGGGCCTCAACGCGACGGATCCGACTCCATCCGTGGACCGGAAATCGGTCAGGCTCGGCAGGCGTGACAGCGTCAGGCCCAAGGCATCGCAACGTTCGAGCAGGTTGCGGGTGACCTCGCCCTTGATCTCCTGCCCAGGGTACGAGATCACGACGCGCTGCGGCCCCTCGCCCGCCGCCGCCAGATCGGCAACCACCCTCTCCAGATCCTCGATCGTCCCCAGCACCTTCACGCCATGGATGGCACGGCCGACATTGATCGGCTTGCGGTCGAGGATCCCGCAGACACGGTAGGCGGCATTCACATCGGCCGCCAGCGAGCGGATGAACAGCTCGGCGTTCAGGTCCGACCCGACCAGAAGGAGGGGGGTCCGGCCCGCCCCGGCCATCATCTGCCTTTTCGCCAAGCGGCGGTCCTTGACCATGCGGTACAGCAGGCGCGGCCCGCCCAGCATCACGATCAGGACGAACCAGTTGATGACCGGAACCGAGCGCGGGATCGGATCCAGCCGGTTCACCAGGAACATGGCCAACAGCAGCAGGCCGATGGCGATCGACACGGCGCGCAGCAGGTTCAGCAGATCCGGGGTCGAGGAATAGCGCCAGATACCGCGGTAGAGTCCGACCGCACGGTATGTGACGGCCGCGATGGCGGCAAAGATCGGCGTTCCGGTCAGCAGCGCTTCCGCATAGGTGCCGAACGCCTGCTCGCCAACGCGCAGATAGAAGGACACCACGAACGAGACGCAGGTCACAACGATGTCGTGCGCGAACGCTAGGTCCTGTCGCCGGATCAAGCGCGGGCTCCCGGATGGCAGCGATCGATGGGCGGCGTTGGGACGGCCGCCCGCAACAAGCCGGTCAACGACCGGCCCAACCTTGTCGATGTACGCCGCCGGACGGCGCCGCGTCCAGTATCGAAGCCCCATCTCCACGCAACGGAGACTTGCGCGGAAGGGTCCGGTGGGACGAGGAATACGGCCCGCGGCGTCCCCGCCGGCCATGATTTGCCTTTGTTGAACCAACCGGAATGACCAGCACCCAACCGATCCTCGGCCTTCTCGTGGTCCTTGCCAGCGGCGCCGGTGCGTGGGCGGTGACGGGCCGGGTCCTCCGGCATCTGCGGCGCCGTGCGATTCTCGATATGCCGAACGAACGGTCCAGCCACACGGTGCCGACCCCGCGCGGCGGCGGATGGGGCATCCTTGCCGGCATTGTTCCGGCTTGGCTGGTGCTCGGTGTCGCCGGCGGCGATACGACGGCGCTGGCCGCCTTGCCGGGTTGTCTTGTTGTGGCCGCCGTCTCGTGGCTGGACGATCGCGGCGGCCTCGGCCCTGCGGTGCGTCTTGCCGCCCAGTTCGCGGCCGCCGGGCTGGGCATGTGGATGCTGCCCCCCGATGCCCTGGCACTCCAGGGCCTGGTTCCCGTCTGGGTGGACCGTGTCCTGGCCGCCGTCGCCTGGGTCTGGTTCATGAACCTCTACAACTTCATGGACGGCATCGACGGGATCGCCGGCAGCCAAGCGGCGTCGGTCGGCGCCGGGATCGCCCTGGTGGTCTGGACGGCCGGGCTGCCGGACGGGAATGCCTGGCCCGCCCTGTCGCTTGCGGCCGCGGCGGCGGGGTTCCTGGTCTGGAATTGGCACCCGGCGCGCGTCTTCATGGGGGATGTGGGCAGCGTCCCGCTCGGTTACCTCCTGGGATGGCTGCTGCTGGGTCTGGCCGTGCACGGACAATGGGCGGCCGCCCTGCTGCTGCCGCTGTTCTTCGTGGCGGACGCCACGACCACCCTTGTGCGGCGGGCCGCGGCGGGCAAACCGGTCTGGCTGGCGCACCGGGAACATGCCTACCAGAAGGCCGTGCAGCGCGGATTGCGGCACGACACGGTGGTGGTACGAATGCTGGGCCTCAACGGTGTCCTGCTCATCCTGGCCGCGGTGGCCACGGCCGGTCCAGCGGCGGCGGTCGCGGCGGCGGCGGCCGGGCTGGCGATCACACTGGCGGCACTGCGGCTCCTGGCAGGGCCGGGCATGGGACGCACCTCCGCGGAAGAAGCGGGTGCCCCGCCCTCCGGCTGAACGGCGCCCCGGGCCGAAATCTCAGGGTTTCTGGCCGGCCTTGCGCAGAAGCTCGTCGATCTTCCTGTCCGCCTCGCTGCGGGTCAGGTTGCCCGGGAATTCCTCCCCGGCGTCCATCGTCAGGACCTGGAGCTGCGCCCGCTGGGCATCGGTCATCGCCTCGCTCCGGGCCGCCGTGCCGTCCTCCTCCGGGAAATCGTCGGGATTCCGGCTGGTCTCGGCGGACCAGGTGCCCGCCCCCCCGTCCTTCGTACGGTCGTCTTCCATCATGCCTGCCTCGCGCCCGAGGGCCTCGCCTTGGCGAGCTTGCCCCACTCAATCGCGCGGAACGGACAAGGTTCCGTGGCGCCGGGCGACCGGATCAGGCGTGGCGGGCCTGCGGACACCCGTCCCGTCCACAGGCCCCGCCACCGGCGGCCACGAAGGTGCCGCAGGTCCGGCAACGCACCATTTCCTCCACCTGCCGGCGCGGGCCGTCGCGGCCGGTTCGGGCCGGGTCCGCATCGAGCCGCTCCTTCAGCAGTGCGATCCGCCGGTACCATTTGAATGCGGCCCAGACGGCGGCGATGATGGCGGCCAGCGCCAGCAATTTGGAAAGGCTGAACATCGGCTACAGCCCGTAGCGTGCCCACATGGCACGCTCATCCAGGGTCGACAGGGCCGCCGCCACGGTATCCGCCGTGATCCCGGCGGCAAAGGAACGGCCGAGCGCCTCGTCCGACAGGCCGCGGCGCCAGGGCAGCCACCCCCGCTGTGCGGATACCAGGCGAAGCCGCACCTCCTTGCCGAAGCGGGCACGCATCACCGAACGCACGTCGCCGAGCCCGTCGATCAACCCGCGCTCCAACGCCCCCCGCCCCGCCCAGAAGGCGCCGCTGAACAGCTCCGCCTCGTCGCCCTTCAGGCGCTCCCCGCGGCGGGCGCGGACCATGGCCTTGAAGGCGTCGTGGATGTCGCCCTGGATGCCGCGCAGAAGGTCGATGTCCTCGGGGTCTTCCGGGCGGAAGGGATCCAGGACCGACTTGCGCGTCCCGGCGGTGTGGACCCGCCGTTCGATCCCGTGCCGGGCGATCAGGTCCTGGAAGCCGAAGCCGGCATAGATCACCCCGACCGACCCGATGATCGAGCTTTCGTCGGCGAAGATCTCGTCGGCGGCACAGGCCAGCCAATAGCCACCGGACGCGGCGACATCTTCGCAGAAGGCGAGGACCGGAACCTTTTTCTCGGCAGCCATCTGGCGGATGCGTCCGGCAATCAGCGAGGACTGCACCGGCGATCCGCCGGGGGAATTGATCAGGAGGGCAACGGCCTTCTGCCCATCCGGGGCGAATGCCCGCTCGATCACCTGTGCAAGCGAGGCCAGTGTCAGGCCGCCGCGCAGGCCGCCCGAACCAATGACGCCGGACAGCCGGATGACGGACACCAGCGGCGGCGGATTGCGCCACCGCTTGATGGGAATGACGGATCGGAGACGTTCGGGGATCTTCATGCAAACAGAGATGGTGCACGCCGCCCCAACCTGAAAGCGGTTCGGGCCGGGACGCGGCGCGTCAGGATGACAGCGTCAGGACGACAGGGGGGCGGCGTCGCGCAGAACCGCCTCCGCCGCCGGGGTGAACCGCCCGTCCTCCATGTGCAGCACCAGCCCCGGCAGAAGGCGCGCCGGCCCCCGCGCGCCCAGCCTGGCACTGACCACCACACGCTTCGCAGGTTCGCCGGCACGCGGCCAGACCGGCAGCAGCGAAACCGCTCCGAACCGGCCGGACAGGCACCCGACCACCTCGTCGAACCGGTCCGCACGATGGATCATGGTCAACCGGCCGCGCGGGCGCAGGAACCGCACCGCGGCATCGATCCATGCACGAAGGCCGGCATCGCCTTCGCCGTTCGCCGCCGCCTTCGAGGGGTTCGGCGCCGGGGTGTGCTCGCCCGTCCGGAGATAGGGCGGATTCGCCATCACGTGGTCGAAGCTTTGCCGTGCCAGGGTTCGGGGAGGTCGTGCCAGGTCGCCGGCCAGGAAGGCAACCCGGTCGGACAGTCCGCTCTGCGCCGCGCCGTCGACGGCGCAGGCCACCAGCTCCGGCTGAAGCTCCAGCCCGGTGACCTGTACGCCCTGGATGCGTGCGGCCAAGCACAGCGATGCGGCGCCCGCCCCGGCCCCCAGGTCCAACACCGACATTCCGGGTCCGGCCGGCACCGCCGCGGCCAGGAGCACCGGATCGATGGCCGCACGATACCCGCCGACCGGCTGGACCAGGCGCACCCGACCGCCGAGAAGCCCGTGGGCCTCGCGTCCCACAGGGGATTGCGCACCACCCGGGTCAGGCAAGGTCATGGCCTGCCTCGCGCATGACGCGGCACGCGGTCGCATGATCGTCATCGTCCACCATCAGCCGGCGCGGGATCGCAAGCAGGCTGCCCTCGACGATGCTGGTATGGGTGTCCAGCACCACCGCGTCTATGCCGGCGTCGGCCAGCAGTGCGGTCAGCCAGGAAATCAGGACGGGATCTGTGGTTCGGATCAACTCCTTCACTTGCTCTTCACCGTTCAACGGCATAAGGCCAGGGGCGTGCACCGCTTGACCGTCAGGGATCGCTACTTATGCTCGCTGCGGCGTACACCGATCGTCAATTCCCTCGCGCGCGGAGACCAAAGCTTTGAGCGCCGCCCCGCACAGACAATCCACGCCCGAATCGACGCCGGGTCCGTCGGCGCAACCGGCTTCGGAGGGCCGTACCCCGCTCGACACCCTCATCGGCTTGGTCGAACCGGATTTGGCGGCGGTCAACCAGCTCATCGTCGACCACATGCAGTCGCCTGTTGCGCTGATCCCGCAATTGGCCGGTTACATCGTGCAGGCCGGCGGCAAGCGGCTGCGCCCCGTTCTGACCCTGGCGAGCGCGCGCCTGTGCGGCTACACCGGAACCCGCCACCGCGGCCTGGCGGCCAGCGTGGAGTTCATCCACACCGCGACGCTGCTGCACGACGACGTGGTGGACGAAAGCAACCTGCGCCGCGGCCTGGCATCCGCCAATGCGGTGTTCGGGAACCAGGCCAGCGTGCTCGTCGGCGACTTCCTGTTCAGCCGCGCCTTCCAATTGATGGTCGCGGACGGCTCGCTGGAGGTGCTGCGCATCCTGTCCAGCGCATCGGCGGTGATCGCCGAGGGCGAGGTCCTGCAGTTGGCGACCACGAACGACACCACCACCGACGAGGATGCCTATATGGCGGTGGTCCGCGCAAAGACCGCGGAACTGTTCGCCGCCGCCTGCGAGATCGGGGCCGTGGTGGCGGACCGGCCGGCCGAGGAGGCCGCCGCGCTGCGCACGTTCGGCATGAACCTGGGCCTCGCATTCCAGTTGGTCGACGACGTCCTGGACTATTCGGCCCTGCAGGCACGGCTGGGGAAGACGGTCGGGGACGATTTCCGCGAGGGCAAGATCACCCTGCCCGTGATCCTCGCCTACGCCCGCGGGGACGAGTCGGAGCGGACGTTCTGGCGGCGGACGTTGGAGGAATTGGACCAGCACGATAGCGACCTGGGCCATGCCCAACGGCTGCTGGCCCGGCACGGTGCGTTGCAGGAGACGGTCGCCCGCGCACGCGTCTTTGCGGAAGAGGCACGTACGGCCCTGTCCGTGTTCAGGAACAGCCCGGAAAAGGCGGCGCTGTCCGAGGTCCTCGATTTCGTCGTCGATCGGGAATATTGATCCAATCACGGGCTTGCAGGCGGGATTGGTTCCCGCTATATGAGCGCACCACGCCGGCCCACGGGCCGAGTGACGGAGAGTAGCTCAGCCTGGTAGAGCACTGCTTTCGGGAGGCAGGGGCCGGAGGTTCGAATCCTCTCTCTCCGACCAAAAGAAACGGGGCGTCCCCCAAGGGCCGCCCCGTTTGCTTTTCCGTACAGGCTTCCCCTCGACCGGCCGCATCAGCCATTCCGATTTCGCCGGCCAAGCGTCAGTCGGCGGCATCCTGCATTGGCATGAGCAGGGCATGCCGGCTGCGAGGGGTTATCGCACCCTCCAAGCGGTTCAGGATCGCGGCAAGGGCGGCATGCTCCACGGGGCTGAGCCGGCCAAGCACCGCCTCGACCTGAAGCAAGGGATCCAATTCGAGCAGGCGGTGCCCGGTCGCGGTCAGGGAGACGGTCCGACTCCGCCTGTCCTGCCGATCCACCTCGGCTGTCAGATAACCGCGCCCGATCAAGGTCGATACCGTCCGCGACGCCGGCGGCTGCGTTACGCCCAAATGTTGGGCGAGGCCGCTGACCGTACGCCGCTTTTCAGGGGCGCGCGCGAAGTACCGCAGGGCCGACCACTGGACCGGATGCATCCCTTCGGCAAAACACACGGTGTGAATGAAGCGTGCGACCTGTTCAAGCTGAGCGGCGAGGCTCTTCAACACGGTCCCTTGGACTTCGGAGGCCATCATCAGCACGTATGCGCATTCGGAATACATAGGTTCGATAACATAGCCATTTCCCTGCCAGCAACGCTCCATGGCCAGCCCCTCCCCCGTTCGGAGCACCACACCCCCCCTTCGGACAGGCGGTGTGACGCGGAACCGGCCCGCTGACATGCCGCACTGTTGCAGGGCAGCAACATGCCGAACATTCAAGCAATCCGGGAATCTATTGGTATGGCGCTGGGGGCGGGGATCGGCTAACCGTCTCCGCGAATTGTGCTCCGGCGGCACCATGCGTCCGGCGGGGCGTGGCCGAAACGAAAATATGGACGGAAACGATCATGCGGCTCCGCACCACCCTGTTGGCGACCTGCGCGGTTGCCCTTCTTTCGACCGCTGCCCAAGCCCAGGTGCAGCAGGGCTTCTACATCGGTGGCGCCACCGGCCTGAACCTGCTTCAGGACATCGATGGCGAACTCGGCATCGTCGGCAGCCCCCAGCGCCTCGACCTGGATCTCGACAGCCGCCTCGGCTGGGCGTTGGTCGGTCAGGTCGGTTATGCGCTCGGCAACGGCATGCGCTTTGAGGTCGAGCCCGGCTTCCGCCACAACAGCGTGGAGGGCGGTCGCGTCCGGACCTACTCGCTGATGGCCAACGCCCTGTACGACTTCAACACCGGCACGGCGTTCACGCCGTACGTCGGCGTCGGCGTCGGCGTTGCCCGCGTGGGGCTCGACGTGTCGGGCGCTGCGGGTGCGACCCGCGGTGAAATCGACGGCCCTGACAATGCCTTCGCGTACCAGGGCATCCTGGGCGTGGGCTACGCCCTGACCCGGAACCTGACCCTGGACCTGAGCTACCGCTACTTCGGCACTGCCGGGACCGACCACGAGGGCGATGCCGTCGTCGGCGGCACCCGCGTTGGCCTCGACTACGACACCGACCGGCTGCACAACCACACCCTGATGGTGGGCGTGCGGTACGCGTTCGGCGGCCCGGCCGCCCCGCCGCCGGCCCCGGTTGCCGCCCCCGCGGCCGCCCCGGCCCCGGCCCCGGCCCCGGCGGTTCGCCAGGCCCAGACCTACCTGGTGTTCTTCGACTTCGACAGCGCCGAGCTGACCCCGGCGGCCCGCGACACCATCGCGACCGCGGCCAACACGGTGCGTTCGGGCGGCGTCGCCCGGATCGAAGTGGTCGGCCACACCGACACCGCCGGCTCGCCGCAGTACAACCAGCGCCTGGGCCAGCGCCGGGCCGACGCCGTGCGCACCGAAATGGTTCGCCGGGGCGTTGCCCAGAACACCATCACGACCCGCTCGGCCGGCGAAAGCCAGCTGCGCGTTCCGACGGCCGACGGCGTCCGCGAAGCGCAGAACCGCCGTGCGGAAATCGTCCTGCCGCCGACCTAATCCGGCAGCACATCGGACGGGAAAGGGCGCCGGTCATCCGGCGCCCTTTTTCTTGGTCCATCCGGAATTGACAGCAAGAAACGGGTGGCGGGCGAGGTGCGGTGGCGGGCCTGATAGGGTCCCAACCGACAGGAGACGCCCATGGCATTCCGCATCACCGGGCTGTCGCCCGAGCCGTTCCAGCACCTTTATGGATTGCCTGACGACGAATTGGCCAAGCACGGCGTGAGGCGCTACGTCGCCAATGCGAAGCCGGGCTTTCCCGACCGGATTGAGATGCGCGATGCCGAGCCGGGCGAGACGCTCCTCCTGCTCAACCATGTCCACCAGCCCGCCAACACGCCCTACCGGGCCTCGCACGCCATCTTCGTGCGCGAGGGTGCCACCAAGAGCTACGACCAAGTGGATCAAGTGCCCGAGCTCCTGCGGGTACGCCTGCTCTCGCTGCGCACCTTCGATGCCGACGGCATGATGCACGAAGCGGACGTGGTCGAAGGCGAGAAGGTCGAGCCCCTTATCGAGCGGCTCTTTTCCAACCCCAGGGTAAGCTACATTCAGGTTCACACGGCCAAGCGCGGCTGCTACCTGGCCCGGATCGACCGGGCCGACTGACCTCGCCGGCCCTGGACCACCCCCGGGCCACGGTGGAGGGCGGCATACCGACTGCGCCAAGTCACCACGGTGCCCCGGGACAGTGTGTCCCCCCACAAGACGATGAAGCAGTAAGACGCCCAACGCACCGTCGAGGGGGCCTGGTGGCGGACCGGACGCAGGCCGGGGGGTCAGGAGGACGGCGACCCGATCGTGTCGGCCATGTAGGCCTTGCGCCGGCCCAGCGGCGCCTCCGGGCCGGTCGTGGTGTCCCGGAGCGTCTGGTGTTCGATCTCCGCGTTCAATTCGGCACCGATCAGGACGGCGTATGCGGTCAGGTAGAACCAGAACAACAGGACGACCACGGCGCCGATCGAGCCGTAGGTCGCGTTGTAGTCGGCAAAGTTCTGAACATAGAGCGAAAAGAGCGCCGACACCCCGACCCAGAGCACGGTCGCAACGGACGCCCCCCAACTCACCCAACGCCATTTGGGTGTGGCCCGGCAGGGACCGAAACGGTAGAGCACCGCAAGCGCCAGCATGATGAGGGCGATCAGAGCCGGCCACCGTACGATCAGCACGACCCATTCGCCGAACCGGCCGAACGGCAGCAGTTCGACAACCGCCGGCACAATCGCCACCAAACCGAGAGCAAGGGGCAGGAAGATGATCCCCCCCAGCGTGAACAGCAGGGCGATGCCATAGAATTTCAGGGTGCTACGGTTTTCCTGCTCCTCGTAAGCGATGTTGAGCGCCGTGAGCAGGTTTTGAACCGCCGCGGACGCGGTCCACAACCCGATCAACAGGCTGACCACCAAGCTTACCCCCAGGCCGGATTGGGGTGCTGTCACGATGCTGTGCAATTGCTTGAACACCAAATCCTGCGCTTGCGGCGGCAGGAGCCCGCCAGCCGACTGCAACTGCCGTTCGACGGTGGCGGGATCGGCCACCAGGCCGAAGATGGACACCATGGCCGTCAGCGCCGGAAACAGGCTGAACAGCATGTAATAGGCCACGCCCGCGGCAATAACGGAGATATTGTCCCGGGATTGTTCGGCCCAGACACGGGTCAGGATGTCCCACCAACCGAGACGGGGGATTTCCGACGGGGCACCGGCGCTCCGGCCGCGTGCCCGTCCATTGGTGTTCCCTGCTCTGCCCGGGCTTGTCCTGTTCGTTCGGTGGGTCCGGGGCAGCGGACTATCCTGGAATGGAATTGCAAGGATCCCCAGCATCGGCCTAACCGCGCGCGGTCCGAAGGGCACGGATCCGATTGCAAACCACCTCGACCTCGTGGAAATGGGCCCCGAGTGGGACGCGGAGTTCATCCGGCAGGTCGTGGTGCAGGGCTTCGCGGGTCAGCTCCAGCGTGCCGTGCAAGCCCTGCTCGATCCGGTCCAGGATCCTTGGCAGATCCTCGCCCGGGGTGATCCGCTCGACGTCCCGCCAATTCCCATCCGCCGCCATCCCAACCGGTTCGACACCCCCGTCGGCGTGGGACGGCACGGCGAACCGCAGGGTCTCGGCCGTTCGCTCGTAATCCTGGGCAATCTCCTGCAACGGGTCGACCGCAGCCGTGCCGACCAGCGTCTGGGCCGCACGGCGCAGGCTCGTACGGCCGGCCTCCGCATCGAGCGCAATCGCCGCCAGCAGATGCCGAAGATCCGACCTGCCTTCGCCGCCCTGCCCCGCCGTACGGCCGACCACCCGGCCGGATGTCGCATCCGTGGCGGAAACGGCCGGCTGGCTGGGTGCCGGTCGGCGGGCGGCAAGGAACAGCCAAGCGAGGCCGACGCCGATCAGGGCAACCGCCATGGGATGGCGGCGGATCGCGTCGGCGTAGGGGTTGGGATGCCCGTTGACCAGATCCCGCACGACGTTCGATGCGGCGCCGACCAGCCGCTCCCCCGAGGCTTGGTCGCGAAGTTCCGCCATGGTGCGGTCCATCCGCGCGCGGGTTTCGGCGATCTCGCGCTCGATGTCTTCCGGCCTCCGGCGCGCGGTCGGCTGGCGGCCGGATCGGTTCCGGGCCGATCGGCCAATGGCCGAAGCGGATGAATGTTCGGTCATATCTGCCCCCGGGACCAGGGTCCGTTCATTGCGCCGGAAGAACGCCCGCAACGGTCGAAGGGTTCCTGCCGCGGTTCGCGCGGGGAGGTCTGCCCCGGAAGGTCGAGGGTCTGGTGCCGGAAGTGCCGGGGCAGTCGGTCGGGAGCGGCTGGTTGCTCTCAGGTCAGACGGCGCGCAGCGCGAGGACGGTCAGCATCACGCTTCCGACGGCGATCCGGTACCAGGCGAACGGCCCGAAACCATGCCGGGCCACGAATGCCACCACCGACCGCACCACCAGCAGGCCCGCCAGGAACGCCGCGACGAAGCCGACCCCGATGACCAGCATCCCATCGGACGTCAGGGCATCGCGGTTCTTGTAAAGGTCGTACGCGGTGGCACCGAGCATGGTCGGGATGGCAAGGAAGAACGAGAATTCCGCCGCCGTCCGCCGGTCCAGGCCGAACATGAGGCCGCCCAGGATCGTGGCACCCGACCGCGACACACCCGGGACCAGGGCCAGCATCTGGCACAGTCCGACGCGCAGCGCACGGCCCGCCGAAATTCCGTCCACCTCGAACACCTGCGGCCGCATCGCCAAGCGTTCGATGAACAGGATGGCGGCGCCCCCCGAGATGAGGGCCACGCTGACCACGAGCGGCGAGAACAGGACGGATTTGATGAAGCCGTGCAGCAGAACGCCGGCCACTGCGGCTGGCAGGAACGCGATCGCAACGGCAAGGGCGAACCGTCTGGCCCCGGGGTCGCGGGGCAGGTCGAACAGGGTCCGGAGCAGCTTTGCACGGTAGAGCCAGCAGACCGCCAGGATCGCGCCCAGCTGGATCACCACTTCGAACACGCGTCCGGGCGGCCCCTGGAAGCCCAGCAGATCCACCAGCAGAATCAGATG
Source organism: Azospirillaceae bacterium (assembly GCA_035645145.1). GTDB lineage: Bacteria > Pseudomonadota > Alphaproteobacteria > Azospirillales > Azospirillaceae > CANGXM01. The sequence goes on from DASQNC010000048.1 coordinate 47,701, forward strand.
CCCCGTCGACGAGACGGGGATGAACTCGGTCGCACCTTCGACGATGCCGAGCAGGACCGCGGCCAGGAGGCTGGAAGTTGTCATCGGGGCGTTTCGGAGGACTCATCAGGGCGGCGCAACGCGCGGCCGGCGGCGGCGCCGGCCACGGGAATGCGCGCGGACTGTGCCCCTTCTCCCGTCGCACCGGCAAGCGCGGGGATGGAGGCCCGAACCTCAGCCGACGAGGTCACCCAGTTTGTGCAGGAGATAGTCCAGATCCTCGGGCGCCATGTCCTCGTACTGGGTGAGGATGCGTTCGAGGATACGGCGGCGATAGCGGTCCCGATCGCCCGCCTCGCCGTCGTACGGGGTCTCCCGGATCACCGAAAGCGCGACTCGCACCGCCGGCAGAAGGGCCGCCGGGAGGCCGGCACGGTCGTAGATCGCCCTCAACCCCAAGGACCCGCCGTCGTGCACCAGGATGCGGGCATTGGCCAGCGGCACGTCCGCCAGGCGGGCCAATGCGGCCTCCAGGAATGCCACGTCGCCGGTGCACAGCATCCGCAGGATCAACGACGGTGTCAGACGGCCGCCGTCGGCAAGCTGGGCGACCAACTGCTCAAGGGCGGCATCGTCGGCCGTCTCCAGCAGCGAGGCGGTCGCCCGTTCGCGCACATGCAGGACGAGGTCGCTCAACACCTGCGGTGACAGGTCGTGCCGTGCGGCCAACCGGTCCACAAGGCGGCCGGACAGCAGCGCGACCAGCCGCTCCGATACGGTCAGGGGCAGCCGGACGCGGCCGGCCATGGACTCCGCGACCTCGCCATCGGCGCCGAAACGGTCAATCGCCTGCGAGAAGGACGCCTCGGCGATCCGGGCCCCGTCGTTGCGCATCAGCGTGGCGACCGCCGCCTCGTCGGCTTCCGAGACGATCACCTCCGACACCGTTTCCGACACGTCCGGGCGTGCGGCGACGGCGACCTGCCGGCGCGGATCGCCCGACCGGACGATGTCGATCAGGTCGGCATCGGTCAGAACCTGGGACAATTGGATCACGGGCAACGCCACGCTTTCCACGTCCATGGCCATTGCCTGCGCCACATCCCGCGGCAGGGAGGACGATTGCTTGACATGCTCGGCCAGGGCTTGGCGGACGCGCACCTCGGCGTCCTGCGCCATCCGGCGCACGATGTCCTCGGCCAACCGGCGTTCGACCGGGGTCAGCGTCGGCACATCCAGCTGCGCACCGACCTTCGCCGCCAGATCCGCCCGCGCCTCGCCCGAAGGGTCGGACAGAAGGCGCAGGACGTCGTCTTTGGTCAGATTCTGCGCCATGGTGGACTTCCGTTCCCGCACGAACCCTGCCGACGGGCGGCGATGCGCCCGGCACGCAGGATACACGAGCCTTGCGTTCGGGACAGCCCCGCCGCAACACCCCTGTTTACGCCCTGTCCCCCGATCCGCTTCGTCACCGCCGCGGGATGCCGTTGCCGGTGCGCAACGTCCATTCCACGACGCGCTTCAGGACGGCCCCCAGGGATGCGTCGAAGGCTTCCATCAGGGCCGGGAAATCGGCGGCGGAGGCCTGGGTGCGGGCTTCGAAGCTCTGCGTCGCCTCGATGGACCGGCGGGGCATGGCGACCAGCCGGGCGATGATCCGCACGACGGCAAACGGCCGGGGATCGTCGGGGGCGAACTCCGCCTGGAACTCGCGCAGCTCGGTCCGCAGCACGAAATCCGCCCGGAGCGCGACGCTTTCGCGACCAACGGCGATGATCCGGCCGGAGTTCTCGAAGCTCTCCAACAGCAGCGTCTGCACCATCAGCGGCGCACGGTCGATCCAGGCCACATTGGCGAAATAGTCCACCATCATCCCGGTGCGCATCAGGACGATGCGCGCCGTGTCGATGGCCGCCGGGGCCGAGGGGGTTTCGACCAGCAATTGCCAATCCACCCTGGGCACCTCCGGCGAGAAGGTGCTCTTGGGCGTCAGGGTGTAGAGCTGCGGCGGGGACGAAATGAGGTCCACCGGGTTGCAGGCCGCAGCCGCCCCGGCCAGGGGCAGCATGCCGACCCTGAGAAGGTCGCGGCGGTTCATCGTCACCGTCTGGTCTCCACACCATTGCGCGTGCCGCCCAGCAGGGCCCCGGCCGGATCACGTTCCAGCCGCAGGGTGAACCGGGACAGGCTGCCCACGAGGTCGCGCAGCTCGTTCAGCAGCTGGGTCACTTCGTACAGGCCCGTGCCGGTGAAGTCGCGCACCGGCTCGCGGTTTTCGGACACCAGGGCGGCGAGCTGGTCCGAGGTCCGGCGGATGGATTTGAGCATCTCGCGCAGGTCGCCGCCGCTCTGCCCGATTTCCTTTTCCAGCGACCGCGAGGTGTTCTCGAAGCTGGCCATGGTCCTGCGCGCCTGCTCCGCGGCGCTGTCCACGTCCTGAAGGATGCCCGGCAGCACGGCGCGCAGCTCGCGTGTCAGGGCGCCGACATCGGCCAGCGCCTGCTCGCCCGAACGGATGCCGGGGGCGAGGCTGGTGGAGACGCCCGCCAACTGCTCCGAGAGGGTCTGGACATTGACCAGGATTTCCGTCAGCGCCCGCTGGTTCTCCTCGCTGAACAGGTTCGTCGCCCGCCGGGTCAGCGTGACCATGTTTTCGAGAAGGAGGGGCGTGGCGTCGAACAGCGCCGCCAGGTTGGACGGCCGGGACGGGATCACCCGCGGCCAGTCCTGTTCGGCCAGGAGCGGCGCCTCCTGGCTGCCGCTGGAGATCTGGATGAAGACGCCCCCGGTCAGCCCTTGCAGTTCGAGCGAGGCGACGCTGTTCGTCTTGATCGGGGTGCCCTGGTTGATATCCACCGTCACGCGCACCCGCCGCACGTCCTCGGGGTCGATCTCGATATTGCCGACGGTGCCCACGGGAATGCCCAGGTAGCGGACAGGGCTTCCCGGCTGGAGGCCGCTGACGGCGCCGCTGAAATAGACGAGGTAGCGGTCGGACGCGCGTTCCAGGTGGGTGCGGGTCAACCAGGCGACGAATGCGACCAGGACCGCGATGAGGACCAGGACGAAGCCGCCGACGGCGATGTAGCTGGCGCGGGTTTCCACGGGTTCAGCCCTGCTGGTTCTGGGCCTGCTGGTGCATGGCCGCCCGGCCACGGGGGCCGTGGAAGTATTCACGGACCCACGGGTGCGGAAGTTCCAGCATTTGCCCGAGCGTGCCGACGACGATGCGCTTTTCGATCAAAACCGCGATCCGGTCGCACACCGCGACGAGGCTGTCGAGGTCGTGGGTCACCATGACCACCGTCAGCCCGAGGCTTTTCTGCAATGTCCGGACCAGCGTGTCAAAGGCCGCGGCGCCGATGGGGTCGAGCCCGGCCGTCGGCTCGTCCAGGAACAGGATGTCCGGATCCAACGCCAGGGCGCGGGCGAGACCGGCCCGCTTGCGCATACCGCCCGACAGCTCCGACGGCTTTTTGTTGCCGGCCTCGGGCGGCAGGCCGGCCAGACTGATCTTCACGCGGCTGATGTCGCGGCACAGCGCGGTCGGCAGGTCGGTGTGCTCGCGCATCGGGATTTCGACGTTTTCGGCCACGGTGAGCGAACTGAACAGGGCGCCGTCCTGGAACAGGACGCCAAGCCGCCGGTCGAGTTCGATCCGCCGGTTGCCCGGCAGACCCACGGTCTCCTGGCCGAAGATCTCGATGCTGCCGGCCGCCGGGCGGATCAGGCCGAGGATGGTCCTCAGCAAGACCGACTTGCCCGTGCCCGAGCCGCCGACGATGCCCAGCACCTCGCCCGGCATCACGTCCAGGTCCAGCCCGTCGTGCAGCACCTGGCGGCCGATGCGGGTCACCAGGCCACGGATCCGGATCACCGGTTGCGCGTCCATGCCTCAGATCCTCATCATCTGGAAGGCGACCGCGAAGATCGCGTCGAGGACGATGACCAGGAAAATGCTTTCGACGACCGAGCGGGTCGTCTGCCTGCCCACGCTTTCGGCGCTTCCGCCGACCTGGAGGCCCTGGTAGCAGCCCACCAGCCCGATCGCGCAGGCGAACACCGGCGCCTTGACCAGCCCCACCACCACGACGGTCACGTTCACCGCCCCCCGGAGCTGCCGCAGGAACTGGCCGAAGGGGATGTCCAGCACCGCCCAGCACATCAAGGCACCGCCCAGCAGGGCCATGATGGAGGCGTAGAAGGCCAGCAGCGGCAGTGCCACGACGAGCGCCCCCAGCCTCGGCAGCACCAGGAGTTCGACCGGGTCCAGCCCCATGGTCCGCATGGCGTCGACCTCCTGGTTGACGACCATGGTGCCGATCTGGGCCGTGTAGGCGGATCCCGACCGGCCCGCCACCAGGATGGCCGTCAACAGGATGCCGAGTTCGCGCAGGACCGAGATCGCCAACAGGTTGACCACCAACAGTTCGGCACCGAACTGCTTCAACTGCTGGGCCCCCTGGAACGCCACGACGACGCCGATCAGGAAGGACAGCAGGCCGAGGATCGGCAGTGCGTTGACCCCCGTCTGCTCCAGGTGCGCGGCCAGCGACGTCAACCGCACGCGGGCGGGATTGGCCAGCCCGCGTGCGGTCGCGAGCGAGACCAGGCCCAGGAAGCCCAGTAGCTGACCGCCCCGCTCGAACAGCTCGACCGTCCCGCGGCCGGTGCGTTCCAACAGGTCCAGCAGGGGGTGGCGGCGCTGGCGTGGCAGGCGCGGGGCGTTGTTGGCCTCTGCCACCGCCCGCAACAGGGCGGCATGCCGGTCCTGCACCCCGCGGACGTCAACGGTGCTCCCCTCGTTCCGAAGGCGTTCGGCCAGTTGCGCGATCAGCAGCGCTCCGACCGTGTCCAGTGCCTCGACCTGCACCAGATCCAGCACCACGCGGGCACGGGGCCCATGGGCGGCCGGGGCGATCTCCGCCATGGCCCGGTCCAGTTGGACGGCGTGCGCCAATGTCCACGCGCCCGATGGCACCAGGACCAGGGTGCCGCCGTCGGTCGTGCTTCGAATGCCAGGTTCAGCCGGTTTCATGGCCCGCGTCGGAGTGCGTTTGCGCGGCATTCATCTGGTTTACGCCGATCGCGTCAACCATGCTCGCACGACGTGGCCGGGCCGGGGCGGCGCCATGGTGTCCTTGGCCGGACGCGCGCAACCGGCGGGGGCATGGCGACCATCCGCCGCGTATTTCGGTGCCCATGGCCGAACTCAAGGCCGGGCGGCCGGTTGAACAGGGCGGCAATCCGGGCTATGGGAGCCTGGAGAGCACGCGACACCCCGGAGACACACATGGTCGACTACATCCGCGCCGATGACGAGGACGAGCGCGACGACGAGCCGGAAAAGAAGGAGGACGACAAGAAGCCGGAGGCCCAGGCACCGAACAACGTCCTGCAGAACCTCTTCAAGGCCCGCACCGTGTTGATCTTCGGCGAGATCAACATGAAGCTCAGCCAAGCGATCGTCGCCCAGCTGCTTGCGCTGGCGGTCGAAAGCGACGACCCCATCCGGGTGGTGGTCAACTCCCCCGGCGGGCACGTGGAGTCAGCCGACTCAATCCACGACGTGATCCGGTTCATCAAGCCCGAGGTCAAGATGCTCGGCACGGGCTGGGTGGCATCGGCGGGCTGCCACATCTATCTGGCGGCCAAGAAGGAAAACCGCTTCTGCCTGCCCAACACCCGGTTCCTGATCCACCAGCCGCTGGGCGGTACCGGCGGCCGGGCGTCCGACATCGCGATCGAGGCGAAGGAGATCATCAAGATGCGGGAGCGCCTGAACCGCATCATCTCCGCCGAGACCGGCCAGCCCTACGACCGCGTGGCCAAGGACACCGACCGGAACTACTGGATGGGTGCGGACGAGGCCAAGGAGTACGGCATCGTCAACAAGATCATCAGCGACTGGGACGCCATCATGTGATGGGGCGTTCCGCCCTGTAAGCGCCCGACGGGCGCATCCGCCGCCCTCCCGGCGGGTGCGCCCGTTTCGCTTGATCCCTCGACAGTGACCGGCAGGTGCAGCCATGATCCCCACCTATTCCACGGCCCTGATCGTCGGCGCCGGGCCCGGGCTGGGATCGTCATTGGCCCACCGGTTTTCCCGGGAAGGCCTGAGCGTCGCGCTGGCCGCCCGTGACCCGGGCAAGCTCACCCCCCTGGCCCAGCAGATCCACGCCCGGACGTTTGCGGCCGACGCCGCCAATGCGGACGATATCGTCCGCCTCTTCCGCGAGGTGGAGGAGGCCGTGGGTGCGCCCGACATCGTCGTCTACAACGCCAGCGGCCGCGTGCGCGGCCCCTTCACCGAACTCGACCCCGCCACCGTGCAGCAGGCGCTGATGGTGTCGGCCTATGGCGGTTTCCTGGTCGCGCAGGAGGCGGTGCGGCGCATGCTGCCCAAGAAACGGGGGGCCATCCTGTTCACCGGCGCCTCGGCCAGTGTGAAGGGCTACGCCCGCTCCGCCCCGTTCGCGATGGGCAAATTCGCCCTGCGCGGCTTGGCGCAGAGCCTTGCCCGCGAACTCCACCCGCAGGGCATCCACATCGGCCATTTCGTCATCGACGGCGCCATTCGCACGTCGGCCCGCCCGGACCCCACGGACCGGCCGGACAGCGCGCTCGACCCCGACGCCATCGCGGAAGCGTACTGGAACCTGCTGTGCCAGGACCGCAGCACCTGGACCTGGGAGGTGGAGTTGCGCCCCTGGGTGGAGACGTTCTGAGGCACCGCCACGGTCCGGTTTGCACGCTGGCGCGCCCGGACCGCGAGGGAGACCATGGCAAGGAAGCCACCCAAGCATCCAGCCCCCCCTGCCGTCGGCCCCTGGGGAGACCGGACCGCACATCTGCGCCGGCGGGCCATTTGGGCCACCCGCTGGTCAATCGGCATTGGGTTCTCCGCCGTGTTGTTGTCGCTGGTGGCGGAATTTCACAGCGCGGTCGGCGTGATGGGCGTATCGCTCGGCCTTGCCTCGGTCGCCACCTTGACGGTGGACGAGCTGCGCGCCCGCCGTGGCACCCGGATGACCGCCGTCAGCTGGCTCGATGCTGCCGCGCTGGGGGCCATGGGGGCCTTCGTCTATTTCGCGGTGGCTTGAGGCGGAATCACGGCGGCTAGGCTCCGGGCCCCCGTGGCCCATTGCGCTGCAACAGGCGCACCTCCGCCTTCAGGTCGGTGATCTGCCGGTCGTAGCCGCTCTTGAGCCGCCACACTGCATAGACCACGGCGGCCATCAGCACGCCGTCCACCAGCCGTGACAGCAGCATGGCCGCGAAATCGATGATCGTACCCAGGATCGCCAGAACGACGACCAGGATCAAAAGGGTCTTCTCGTTCACGCGCGCTCGGGCCTCCGAAACGTTTTCCGGCGAGGGTGGGCCGAAGACGGCCTTGGATGGAGGAACCAGCGCATGCCGTTCCAACCTCCCTACGCTGCGCGTGGGCGCTGCTGTTTTCAATCCGCGCCCCAGTGGTGCCCCATCCAGCAGACTGTGGAAAAGGGACGCCGGATCGGGGAGTTGGCTTCCGCGCGGCGGTCCTGGACACGCCCCAAACTCATCCCAGGGATGCCGCCAGACCGGAGGCGGCAATCCGCCTCCGGGAGAACCCATTCAAAAGTCTTAACTACAAGATATTTTAAACTTATTCCGCCTACTGTCCATTTGGGCGCCGCAGCCCGCAAACAAAGCTAAAGAACAGCAGGATGGCGTGAACGATGGGAATGTATTGGAAGTGGATCGCCGCACCGGCCATCGTCCTTGGCCTGTGGACCACCCAGGCCAGCGCGGCCGACCGGACCGCATCCTTGGCCCAACTGCCCGCCCTTGCCGAGTCCGAGACCCGGGGCATCCTGGTCGACCTGATCAAGGCAATGGACAAGGCCACCGGCACAACCACCAAGATCATCGTCGCGCCCTTTCAGCGCTCCATGAAGAACGTCGCGGACGGTCAGGCGGATTACCATCTGCCCATTCTGGACAACCCGGAGCGACCGGCCCAGCTGGATGGATTGATGCTGGGCCGGAAGACCACGGTCGTGAACGCAAGGTTCGGCCTCTATACCCACAAGGACCGGCCGGTCGACCTTGCCAAGGCCGACCAGTTCCGATTGGAGACCGAGGCGGCGCACACCGACTTGTTCCCGATGAAGATCGCCCCGTCGACCTGCCTGGAGTGCAGCCTGCGCAAGATCCTGGCCGACCGGATTGATGGCGTGGTCTTCGCCATGCTGGAGATGGACAAGCTGCTTGCCAGTCTCGAAGGCAAGGAAAACATCCGCCGCAGCGTTTACCGGGTCTACCGCGGGACCGCCATCCTGCCGGCCAACGCCAAGGGCGAGGCCACCGACGCCTTCCTCGCGGATGCCATCGAGAAGTTGAAGCAGAACGGCGAATACCAGCGCATTCTCGGGCCGCTGCTGGAACCGAACAGCGACTGAACGGTATCCCCCTCCCGCGCGGGGAGCCGCGGAAACCGGTGGCAGACGCCGCCGCCCACCCTGCGCCCGGGTCGCCCTGCACGAGGGGAAGATCGCCCGATCACGACGCCGGGGGCGGGCCCATGGCCCCGCCCCCGGGTCCATGGCTCGATCAGACCGGCTCGACCTGGGTGACGCGCTCCAGCCGCGGGTCGGCGGTGCCGAGCGCCAGCGTCGCCAACCGGTCCAGAAGTGCCGTGGCCGTCGGGTCGGCCCCCGGCGCGTCCCGGAACAGCCGGAAGGTGGACACCACCAGCCGGCCCTCGCCGTAGCCCCGCTCCACCGCAAGACCCACCGCCTTGTGGATCCAGCCGACCACCAGGCCCGCATGGACCCGCGACTGGAAGTCCATCAGGTTGCAGCCCGAAATCACGTGGGTCGGGATCACCCGGTCGAAGGCCTCGTCCAGCAGCGGCCCGCCCGGCATGTCGCGGAAGACATTCCCGCGGCGCAGCCATGCGAACGACGAGGCCCAGTCGCCGGCCCACATGGTGCCTTCCCGATTCACCACCTTCACGGCCTGCCAGTGCGGGAAGAACGGGGTGAGCGAAACGTCGGCCTCCGGCAGCAGGAGCAGGCGGCCGCCGGCGCGCACGCGCTCGACGATGGCCGCGTCGGCCGCCGTCGCCACCACCAGCGCGGCGGAGTCCAGGTCGTCCGCCAACCGGTATCCGAGGGCGTCCAGCCGCACGCGGATGGACGGATCGGGCGACCACACGGGCACGTCGATGGACGCGCGGCGTGCGGGATGCACCGCCAGGTCCAGGTGGTTGGTGGCGACGATCCGCCCCCCGCCGTCGCGCAGTTCGAGCACCAGCCGGTGGATGCCGGGTTCGGTGGCCCGGGGCACGGCGAACTCCAGGGTGCCGAGGTCGGCGACGGAGCCGGGTTCCAGACGCGGCACCGGCACCAGCCGGCCCTCGCCCAGGAAGGCCTCGAGGGTCGCGCCCTCCAGCGGCTCCCCTGCCCCGTGGGCCACGGCCAGTTCGATCCGGGCGGTCTCGCCCGACCAGTACGACAGCCGCTCCCAGCGCGGCACGATCACGGTGTCGGCGTTGACGGTGCCGAAGACATTGTGGAAGACGCGCGGATTGCGGCGCATGTCCAGCAACCCGTTGGACTCCCAGTGGCAGTCGGTCAGTTCGGTGATGACGTAGCCGGCCAGGGTCGGCTTCCGCCGCATGGCCTCGATCTCGTACTTGAAGGCCCGGAACTGCTGCCACTGGGCCGCTTCGACGAAGCCGCGGAGCGAACCGAAGACCCGGTCCAGACTCCAGTCGTGGAACCGGTTCTGCACGCCGTGGGCGTACATGACGCCTTCGCCCCAGTCATGGCCGGTCTCGAACCACCAGGGCTCGCGGCCCTCGGCGTCGGCCAGGTCCTCGGGGTGGGGCAGCCCCCAGTTGCCGAACTCGGAGCACATGAGCGGCTCCTGCCCGGTGGTTTCGGCGTCGCCCTCCTGGCTGAACAGCCAGGCCGGGCGGGAGGCGAGTTCGTCCACGAACCGGTCCCACTGGTCGCGATGGTCCGGGACGGCCGCGTAGAAGTGCATGTCCGCGATGTCGGTGCGCACGTGCATGCTGGGCGCGAGCGGCGAATTGTCGACCACCAGCCGGGTTGGATCGTAGGATTTCAGCCAGGCATAGGTCCGCTTCAGCCACGCCCGGTGCTCGGCGTTGTGGACCAGATCGGTGCCCCAGTTCTCGTTGATGATGGTCCAGATCACGATGGACGGGTGGTTGCCATCCCGATCGACGATGGCCTTCAGCAGCGCCTCGGCCCGGCCGCGGGCACGCTTGGTGAGCCGGCCGCCGTTGGGCAGCTCGGTCCAGATCAGCATGCCCAGGCGGTCGGCCACCTCGTAGTAGCGGGGGTCGGCGACCTTGATGTGGCAGCGCAGGGTGTTGAGGCCGAGATGCTTGGCCTTCCGGAGCTGGTCTTCCAGGAACTCGACCGAGGGCGTGGTGCAGAGCCCGTCCGGGTAGTAGTCCTGGTCCAGCGCCGCGCGCATGTAGAAGGGCTTGCCGTTCAGGTAGAAACGACCGTCGCGGGTTTCAAAGGTGCGGAAGCCGAAGCGCTCCTCCACCCGGTCCACCAGGCGCCCGTCGCGACGAAGCGAGACCGCAAGCGTGTAGAGGTTCGGCGTGTCCGGCGACCAGGCATGGACCTCGGCCAGGTGGACCGGCAATTCGACGCTCTCCGCCCCCTCGCAGGGGGTCTCGATCCGGTCCGCCACCACACGGCCCATGGGATCGCGCACGGCAATCTCCACCTCCATCCGGCCGGACACGGGGCGGGCCAGCGCAATGGTGGTGGCCACACGGCCGGTGGCGAGGTCCGGCGAGACGCGGACCCGCGCCACATGGTCGGGATCGCGCCGCTCCAGGGTGACGGATTGCCAGATACCGGACTGGGGGCCGTACCAGCTCTGCTTGCCGAACGGCATCTCGGCCAGGGAGCCGTCGGCGTGGGTCTGCTCGCAGTCCACCGGGCTTTCGACCCGGACCGTGATCTCGTTGCGGCCATCCACCAGGACGCGGGTCACGTCGAAGGCGAAGGGCAGCCAGCCGCCCTCGTTCTCGCCCACCGGCACGCCGTTGACCCAGACCGTCGCGTTGTGGAACGCGGCCCCGAAGCGGAGCCAGACCTGGCCATGAACCCAGCCCTCCGGCAGAACCACGTCCCGCCGGTAGATGCCGACCCCCGACTTCATGCGCAGATCGTCGAACTGCGCCTGCCAGGGGCCGGGGACTTGAATGGACCGGACCCGGCCTGGCGCGGCGGAGGGTCCGGCCGCGTGCTGAAATTCCCAGGTCCCATCCAATGTCACGCGGCAGGCGATCATGTGCACTCCTAAGGCGGGGTCCCGGAGGCGGGCCGTCGCCGGCCGCGCGCCTCGTCATGGGAATAGCCTTAGGCCGTTATGGTTAACGACCCCTTACTAATATGGTTAGCGGCCCCATGCTAATTCGAGACCCCGGGATCTTGGATTTACGCGCTCACCCGGGCGCCATCGCCGAAGGGCATGGGCCCACCATGGGGGGAGCGCAGTACCGAGCCTCGGGATGTGGAGCCGGAACCGTTCAGGGGAAGGTTCCGGTGCACTGATCGGAAATAAAAACAGGCCCCCCTGTCATTCGACAGAGGGGCACGTAATCGCACCAGAGATTATTCGCTGTACTTGGCTGCCAAAGCCTCGGCGCTTACGTCCCGGTGCTTCGCGAGGGTCTCCCAGAACTTACGGATGAGACCAGGGTCTTTCCTTGCGATCTGGTGGCTAAACAGCAGGTAGTAGTGCTTAACCACCAATGCCGGAGTTACTTTCTCGATGCCGGCGAAATCGGCCCTCTTCAGCAATTGGTCCGCCGTAAATTCCTGCGCTGCGACCGCACCGACGCGGCCAGCCTTGAGCTTTGCGAGATCAAGGGGGGTCGCGGAGCTCTCCTCGACCGTCACCCCGATCTTCCGCAGATCGGCGACAATGGAATACCCGGCCGGCGCTCCCACGGGGCCGTTCAGATTGCTGACGGTCTTACCATCCCAGCTGACGTTGCCGCCCTTTTGACGATAAAGGGAATAGGCGATGGTTCCGATACGCAGACTTTCGTCCGGCGCGTCGTCCTTCATTGGATAGACGCCAATCTCCAACCGGTCTGCGCTGAACGAGCCGGAAAAGACTCCATCAACTTCGCCGCTCTTCAGCGTGTCGAGAGCACGCTTCCACGGCATGCGAACGAGCTTGAGAGCGATCCCCAGTTCGGCGGCGGTCACCTTCACCAACTCGACGTGCACGCCCGGCTTGGCCGGATCGATCTCGGCCGAGTTGCCCAAATAATTGGGGAATTGCTCCTTATCCTCGAACGCAATGGTCAGTTCGGTTGCTGCCCGGGCGGGAAGGCAGGCAAGGGAAAAAAGGCCAACCAGCGTCGCGCCTAACACCTTCGCGCTAAAAAGCCTATTCACGATGATGGATCTCCCGGTGAATTTCTGCAGGCCATACGCAACATGGGTCTGGCCTATTGACCGCACGGTTGCAGTCTCATCAACATTCGAGGTTACAATTACCAGTTCCCGCGTAACAAGCACTCACAGTTGCATTGCGACGCTATATCTCCACGACACGCCCTCCGAATTGGAGCGTGCCCGGGTGCGCCCGCGGGCCCACCTGCCATGGCTTGATGGCGGGGAAGCGGAGCCACCCAGCTCCATGGTCCGGTCAGATGAGGCAAGACTCCGGCCCCACCCGGAAGGCGGCCGGAAGGATGCGAGGGGTCAGGGTATTGGCTGCTGCTGGGTGATGCAGTGGATGCCGCCGCCGCCGCGGACGATGTCCAGGACCGGGATCTGCACCACCTCGCGGTCGGGGAAGGCCTTGCGGACGGCCTGATAGGCCGCGCGGTCGGCGGGATCGCCGAAGGCCGGCATCACCACCCCGCCGTTGGCGATGTACATGTTGGCATAGGACAGGGTCAGGCGACGGCCGCGCCAGTCCTCGCGGGCCGGCTGCTTCAGTTCGATCACCTCGAACGAACGGCCGTGGGCGTCGCGCGCCTTCTTCAGGCGGTCCAGATTGTCCTGGAACGCCTTGAAGTTGGCGTCCGCCGGGTCGTCGGTGGTCAGCGCCAGCACCACACCCGGCCGGGCGAACAGGCACAGCTCGTCCACATGCCCGTCGGTCTCGTCGTCCTGGTAGCCCTCGCCCAGCCAGACCACCGTCCGGATGCCCAGATACGCCTTCAGGTATTCCTCGATCTCGGACCGGGTCAGGCCGGGATTGCGGTTGGGGTTCAGAAGGCACTGTTCCGTGGTGATCAGCGTCCCTTCGCCGTCCACATGGAACGCCCCGCCCTCCATCACCAGCGGGGCCTCGTAGCGGGGCAGGTTCACATGCTCCAGCAGGCGCCGCGCCAGAAGCTGGTCCTCGCGGCAGTCGGGGTAGTTGCCGCCCCAGGCGTTGAATTGCCAATCCACACCGGCCACGCGGCCGTCGGGGTGGACGAGAAAGCTCGGACCGGTGTCGCGGGTCCAACTGTCGTCCAGCGGCATCGGCAGCACGTCCACACCCTTGCCGCAGGCCAGCGACGCCTCGGGCACATCGGCCTGGCGGCAGATCATGGTCACCGGCTCGAACGCGCAGATCGCCTGCGCCACTTCGGCATAGGCGCGCTTGGCCGCCTCGAACGCCTCGGCGGTGCCCCAGGTCTCCTCCCGCACGGGCCAGGCCATCCAGCACCGGGCATGGGGCGCCCATTCGGCCGGCATGACGAAACCGTCGGCTGCGGGTGTGGACATGGGCGAACCTTCGAAAATTCAATCGACCAGCGGCGGAGTGAAGCAAAGCGCACCGGTCTTGGCAACGGCGCGCCGCCTCGTGCGGGCCCCGTGCGGATCGGGCCGCACCGGCAACATGCCGGGCCGGTCCCGTGGTGCGGCAGTGCGTCCTTAAGCCATAGGCCACGCCGCATCACCGTCGCGCGTTTCCCGTTTGCGCCGGGCACGGGCCGAACGGCCCCCGGATCCAAGACAACCGGGGTCCAAGACAATAAGCCGGGCGCGGGGGAGCGGCGAGGATGACCAGAAACGACACGGGCGCGGCCGGTGGATCGGCATGCGCCCCCCCGTCACTCCCGCGGCCGACATGGCCGCGTGCCCCCAAATCACGCCTGTGGCGGGTCGGCGTGCTCCGCACCGCCACGCTGGCCGCCGGCACGGCCGTTGCCTTCGCGGTCGGAACGGCCGCTGCCCAGGACACCCGCGTGTTCGGCGACAGCCTCAGCGATGACGGCAACATCCGCAACTACATCGGCGTGGTCTTCCCGCCCCCGCCGTATGCGGGCGGCCGGTTCAGCAACGGACCGGTGTGGGCGGAGTACCTTCCGGGCCTGCTGGGGGTGACGTTGCGCGACGAGGACAACGTGGCCGTGGGCGGCGCCTTCAGCGGACGCGAGAACGCCCTCAACGACGAGGCCATCATCCGCGCGCTGGGCGTCCGCCTGCCCGGCGTCCTGGACCAGGTGGATGCCTTTGTGAACACCGGCCGGCGGGCGGCGGCGGGCGACCTGGTGGTCGTGTGGGGCGGCAACAACGACACGATCGCGCTGGCCGACACGCTGGCCGAAACGCCCGAAGCCGCCCGCCCGGCCCTGCTGGCGGAGCGGTCCGCCGTGGTCGCCACGAACCTGGAGACCGCGGTCCGGGGACTGGCGGCGGCAGGGGCGCGGCGCTTCGTGGTGCCCAACCTGCCCGACCTGGGACAGGTCCCCGATGAGGAGATGCGGGCCGCCGGCCCCCTGGCCACCCTGGCGGCCGCCACCGTCAACGCGCAGGTGGTGGAGCGGATGGCGGCCTTGTCGCGCGAGTTGGGCGTGGCGATCGAAGTGGTCGATGTCAGCGCCCTCCTGCGGGACGCGGTGGCGGACCCGGCGCGCTACGGCTTCACCGACGTGACGACGCCCTGCGTCGACAGCCTGGAATGCCTGATCGGCGGCCGGGAAGTGCAGGACGGCTTCCTGTTCTTCGACGATCTGCACCCGACCACCCGCGCGCATGCGCTGCTGGCGCAGGCGGTGGCCGCCGCGCTGGCGCCGTCGGTTGCGGCACCGGCCCAGATGGAAGTGGCCCGCGCGGGGCAGCGCCTGACGGGAACGGCACTGCGCACCCGGCAGGCGGCCCGGCGCGCCGGTGCCTCCGGCATGTCCATGGTCGGGCCCATGTTCCTGGTCGATCCCGCCCGGTTCGGCCAGGGCGGGGGCGGTGCCGGATCCGGTGGCTATCTGGAACGGCCTGCGCCGAACGCCCTGGACCACCCGTTCTCGCTCTTCATCAGCGGCACCTATGCCTGGGGGGATCGGGGCGGCGGGCAGGACCGCACGGGCTTCGAGTACGACCAGTCGATGGTCATGATCGGGGGCGACTACCTGTTCGCCGAAGGGCTGCTGGCCGGGGCCGCCATCGGCTTCGGCCGGGGGCACGCGGGCCTGTCCGGGGGGGCCGGCGAGCTGTCGCAGGACAGCTTCACCGGATCGCTGTACGGAAGCTGGTTCGGCGACCTGTGGTACGTGGACGTGGCCGGCACCGCCGGCCGCGACCGGTACGACCCGATCCGCCGCCGCACCTTCATTCCCGGCCTCACGGCCGAAGGGCGGACGGCGGGTTGGACCGTGGCAGCCCAGGCGGAGGCCGGCCTGGGCCTGCCGGCGGGGCCACTGCGCCTGGGGCCGTTCACGGGGGTGCGTTGGAGCCGCACCACCATCGACGGCTATGACGAGGAAGGCGCCTTGTTCCTGAACCGCCGGTCGGATGCGCAGGAGGACGTCTCGCGCACCGCCTTCGTCGGCGTGCAGGGCGAGGCGGTGTTCCGGGTGGGGGCCATGACCCTGGCGCCCCGGCTGCGGGCGGCCGTGGAACGGGAGTTCGGCGACGGCGACCGGATCGTCGGTTCACGCCCCGTCGGCACGGCCGCCCTGCCGGTTGTCGCAACAGCGCCGGGAACGGACCGGACGCTCGGGCGCCTGTCGGCAGGGCTCGACCTGCGGTTCCGGGAAAGCCTGTCGGTGCTGTTCGAAGGCGAAACCGTGGTCGGCCAGGACGATGGGCGCGCCAAGGCGGTGACGGTGCGGATGCGCTATCGTTTCTAACGCCCGACGCCCGCCCCTCATCCCCGCGCGGCCAGGGCCTCGGCGTCGCGCCGGCGGCGTTCGGAGCGGGCCATCAGGACACCGGCCACGATGATGCCGGTCGTCACCACCAGGACGACCAGCGAGGCCAGGGCGTTGATCTGCGGATTGAGCCCGCGGCGCATGCTGGAGAACACCTGGACCGGCAGCGTCGTCGCCCCCGGCCCGGACACGAAACTCGCCACCACCACATCGTCCAGCGACAGGGTGAAGGCGAGAAGCCAGCCGGCCAGAACCGCCGGCGCGATCAGCGGCAGGGTGATGACCAGGAACACCTTGGCCGGACGGGCGCCCAGGTCCATGGCGGCCTCTTCCAGCGAACGGTCGAACCCGGACAGGCGCGCCTGCACCACCACCGCCACATAGGCCATGGTGAAGGTCGTGTGGGCGATGGCGATGGTGGTGAAGCCGCGCCCCGCGGGCCAGCCCACCGCCTGCTCCATCGATACGAACAGCAGCAGCATGGACAGGCCGGTGATCACCTCGGGCATGACCAGGGGTGCGGCCACCATGCCGACGAACAGCCAGCGCCCGGCGAACCGGCCGTGGCGGACCAGCACCAGCCCCGCGAGCGTCCCGAGCACGGTGGCCACCGTCGCCGACACGGCGGCGATCCGC
This sequence comes from Azospirillaceae bacterium, assembly GCA_035645145.1. Taxonomy (GTDB): domain Bacteria; phylum Pseudomonadota; class Alphaproteobacteria; order Azospirillales; family Azospirillaceae; genus CANGXM01. The sequence continues at coordinate 64,457 of DASQNC010000048.1, forward strand.
ACCGACAGCCAAGCGGACGACAGCAGCGCCTCGTTCCGGAACAGCTCCGCGTACCAGTGCAGTGAAAAGCCGGACCAGACCGTGACCAGACGGCTTTCGTTGAAGCTGTACGCGACCAGCAGTGCGATGGGCAGGTACAGGAACGCGTAGCCGAAGGCCAACACGCCCAGAAGGAAGGCCGAACGGGGCATCAGCCGGCCCCTTCCCTTGCCTCGCCCCTGGCCCGGACGGCCTGGAACACCACCATCGGCAGGACCAGGACGACCAGCAGCGCCACCGCCAGTGCCGACGCGAGCGGCCAATCGTTGTTGGCCGAGAACTCGGTCCACAGCACCTTGCCGATCATCAGTGTATCCGGTCCGCCCAGCAGTTCCGGGATCACGAATTCGCCCACCGCCGGGATGAAGACCAGCAGCGAGCCCGCGACGATCCCCGGCACCGACAGCGGCAAGGTCACCCGTACGAACGCCTGCCAGGGTCGGCAGCCAAGGTCGGCCGCCGCTTCCAGCAGCGTCCTGTCCAGCCGCTCCAACGCCGCGTACAGGGGCAGGATCATGAACGGCAGATAGGAATAGACGATGCCGACATAGACCGCGAAATCGGTGTTGAGCAGTGCCAGCGGCCGGTCCACCACGCCCAGCCAAAGCAGCAGGTTGTTCAACAGCCCGTTGGTCCGCAGGATGCCCATCCACGCATAGACGCGGATCAGGAACGAGGTCCAGAACGGCAGCACGACCATCATCAGCAGCACCAGGCGCCACCGCCCTTCCGCCCGGGCGATGGCGTAGGCCATCGGGTATCCCAGCAGCAGGCACAGCACGGTGGAAACCAGGGCCGTCCGGAGCGAGCCGAGCAGGGCCCGCATGTACAACCCGTCCTCCGACAGCAATACGAAATTGCCGAGGTTGAGCCGGATCCGCAGGACCTGATCCCCGTCCCACCCGATCAGCGTGGTGTAGGGCGGCGCGCCCAGTTCGGCCTCGGCCAGGGCGATCTTCAGGACGATGGCGAAGGGCACCAGGAAGAACAGCAGCAACCACGCATAGGGCGGGGCCAGCGCCGCCCAGCGCCCGAGGCAGGTCCGCAGACGCCGGCCCCATCCCATGTCCGTGCTGCCCGGTGGGGATGTATGGATGCGCGGCGTCACTGCACCAGCACCACGCCCGCATGGGCCGGCCAAGTGACCCGGACGCGGTCGTCCCAGGTGATCGGCATCTCCGTCCTGCGGGTCAGGTTGGGAGCCGTGACCCGAACCATGGTCCCGGTGTCCAGCTGCACCTGATAGATGGACAGATCGCCGGTGTACGCGATCTCGCGCACGATGCCCCGGGCGCCGTTAACGGCCGGGCCGCCTTCCCCAGGGGGGCCGTCCCCGGGGGTGTCCTCCGGCGACACCTTGGACAGGGACATCTTCTCCGGCCGCACCGCCACCCAGCACCATGCGCCCTCGGGCGCCGGCGACCCTTGGGCGACCTCCACCGTGCACCCCGCCTCCATCGAGGACAGGTGTGTGCGGTCGGTGGTGACCTTGAGCACCTGCGCCTCGAACAGGTTCACGTCGCCGATGAAGCGGGCGACGAAGCGGTTGTTCGGATACTCGTACACCTCGGCCGGCGTGCCGATCTGGGCCAGACGTCCCGCATCCATCACCGCCATGCGGGTCGACATGGTCATCGCCTCCTCCTGGTCATGGGTGACCATGACGAAGGTGATGCCGGTCCGCTCCTGGATGTTCACCAGTTCGAACTGGGTTTGTTCGCGCAGGCGGCGGTCGAGCGCCCCCAGCGGCTCGTCCAGCAGCAGCAGCTTGGGCCGCTTCACCAGGCTGCGGGCCAGCGCCACCCGCTGCCGCTGGCCGCCCGAAAGCTGGTGCGGGCGCCGCGTGGCGAAACCCGCAAGCTGCACAAGTTCCAATGCCTCGCGCACGCGCTCGCGGCGTTCCGGCTTGGGCACGCCGTCCTGCACCAGGCCGAAGGCCACGTTCTGCTCCACGCTCATGTGCGGGAACAGCGCATAGGACTGGAACATCATGTTGACCGGCCGCTCGTACGGCGGCACGCCGGTCATGTCCTGTCCGTCGATGACGATCCGGCCCCCGTCCGGCGTCTCGAACCCGGCCAGCATCCGCAGGAGCGTGGTCTTGCCCGATCCCGACCCGCCCAGGAGCGAGAACAGCTCGCCCCGGTAGATCTCCAGGCTCAGGCCGTCGACGGCGACGAAACCGCCGAAGCGTTTGGTGACCCGCTCGATCCGTACATAAGGGACGGCTTGCGGATCCTGCCATGGCTCAAGCCCGCGGACCGCCGGCCGCGCATGCCGGGGTTGGGGGGCGCCCCCCTCCCCGGCCCCCTCCCGGGCGCGCGGTCCGCCCGCCATCGCGGACGCCAATTACTGGCCCGTCGTGATGCGCGTCCAGGCGCGCGTCCGCGCGCGCTCGTAGGCCTGGGACGCGGGCTTCACCGTGAACATCTTCGCCCGCATTTCGGGCGTCGGGAACACGTTGGTGTTCGTGCGCACCTCCTCGTCGACCAGCGGCAGCGAAGCCGGGACCGCGTTGGCGTACTGGACGAAGTTGGTGATGCCGGCCATCACCTCGGGCTTCAGGACGTGGTTGATGAATTCGTGGGCCAGATCGGGGCTCGGCGCGTCGGCGGGGATGGCCATCATATCGAACCACAGCATCGTCCCTTCGGACGGGATCGAATACTCGATCGTGGGCCCGCCGGCCTGCTCGGCCCGTGCCGCCGCCTGCAGGATGTCGCCGGAGAAGCTGAGCACCAGGCAGGCCTCGCCGGTCGCCAGATCGTCGATGAGCTGCGAGCGGAACTGCTTCACGAAGGGGCGGATCTTCAGCATATGGTCCTGGGCCGCCCGCAGGTCGGCTTCGGACTGGCTGTTCGGATCCTTGCCCAGGTACAGCAGCACGATGGGCAGAACCTCGGACGGCGAGGCCAGCATCGACACCCCGCAGTCGGCGAAGCGCTTGACCACCTCGGGATCGAAGATCATGCGCCAGCTGTCCACCGGCGCATCCGCCATCCGCTCCTTGATCTTGGCGACGTCGTAACCGATGCCGTTGGTGCCCCACTGGTAGATCACCCCGTGCTTGTTGCCGGGGTCCGCGGTCTCCACCAGCTTCATCAGCTCGGGGTCGAGGTTCTTCCAGTTCGGGATCTTGGACCGGTCCAGCGGGCGCAGCAGGTTCGCCTGGATCTGGCGCGCCAGGAACGGCTCGGCCGTCGGCACCACCACGTCGAAGCCGGACCGTCCGACGGACAGGCGCGCCTGCAGGGCGTCGTTGCTGTCGTAGACGTCGTAATTGACCTCGATCCCGGTCTCCCGCGTGAAGTCGGCCAGGGTCGTCTCGCCGATGTAGTCGGACCAGTTGAAGACGTTCACCGTCTTCTTCTGCGCCATCGCCGGCAGCGCGAGGCTGGCAACCGCGGCGCACGCGGCAAGGGATGTCACAAGCGTGCGGCGCATCGTCGGCCTCCCGGTTTTGTCTGGGTCCGCCGTATTCAACCGATGCCGCGGTGCCTGTCAACCGGCGGCATGCCCGCTCCAAAGTCTTTGCGTCCACCGCCGCCGGATACTAGTTTCCACCCGCCAGACGGCTGGACGGCCGCTCCCCGCGCCTTTGTGCGACGGGGGGAGGAAAGTCCGGGCTCCACGGAAACACGGTGCCAGGTAACGCCTGGCGGGGGCGACCCTAGGGAAAGTGCCACAGAAAGCAAACCGCCGGGCCCGCGGGCCCGGCAAGGGTGAAAGGGTGCGGTAAGAGCGCACCGCGCCCCCGGCAACGGGGGCGGCACGGTAAACCCCACCGGGAGCAAGACCGAATAGGGGCGGCAGGGCTTCGGCCCAGCGCAGTTTCCGCGCCGCCGCCCGGGTTGGTCGCGCGAGGCGTCCGGCGACGGACGTCCCAGAGGAATGGTCGTCGAAGGGCCCGATCCAACGGAGGCGGGCCCGGAACAGAACCCGGCTTACAGGCCGTCTGGCGCCTTGAATGTCACTTGTGCGGTTGCCCATCAAATTATACTCCGTGTGTATTAACCCATACGGAGAAATCCCATGTACCTCGTTGCCGGCTCGCGCCACATGCTCCTTGACGCGCTGCCAAGGGGCGGGGTTGGCGCCGAAGTCGGCGTGCTGACCGGTGCGTTCTCCAGGGAGATCCTGCGTCGGGCCGAACCCAGCGAACTGCACCTGGTCGACAACTGGGAAATGATTTGGCCCGATTGGCGCAACCCACCGGCCCCCTGGACGACGGCGGACGCGCTGAATTTCGACAAGTACCTGACCCAGGAAATGCCGCTCTACCCTGGGGGGGATCCGAACCTCGGGCTTGAGCTGTGCTACGCCATGGTCGAAGGGCTCGGGCGCGAAGACAACCGTGTCCGGATCCACCGCGGCCTGTCGGTGGAGATGGCCAAGCAAATCCCCGACCAGAGCCTCGACTTCGCGTACATCGACGCGGACCACACCTACGAGGCATGCCTGGACGATCTGCGGGCGTTCGAACCCAAGATCAAGGAAGGCGGGCTCCTCATGGGCCACGACTTCTACGAAATGCATGCGTCCGACACGCCGGCCTTCGGGGTCATCGGCGCAGTGGAAGCCTTCTGCAAGCGGCGGGGATGGACCATGCTCGCCCTGACCTGGGAGCAGCACGCGACGTTCGTGCTCTGCAAATCGTGGAGCGAGTACGTCGCCGGCTTCGTCAGCCGCCTCATGGCAACCGAGGTGCCGATCATCGAGCTTCCCGGAACGGTCGCCTTCAACTACCACACAAAACTGCTCGACACCGCGGGTGGACGGCGCAGGTTGCCCTCGTTCCTGGGCAATGGCGAAATCGATCCCTGGCCGGGCACCTAACCGCCCGTCGGACAACCGGCCAAACAACTTCCGCCGCCTACGCCCACACGCGGGCGCGCCCCTCTCTCGCCCCGGCAGGAGAGGGGCTTGCACCGTCAGACGAAGCCGGGTTCGGTCAAATGATAGGGGCATGACGGCCCCTCCCGGGCCCAAGGCCTTTCGGCCGATCACCAAACCATGGATTCCGCCGGAGCCCCCCGAAGGCAACCAGCGACCTTAATGGATCGTTGCGCGTGGGCTTGCTTGGCATGCCCGGTCGCCCCACCTCCGGCCGGGCGAACCGTGCTCCAGCGCCTGCGTTCCGGTCGTTGCGGCGAGCCTGTCCAATGGCGAATCGTCCGCGGGCGAGTCCGGCGGGCGCCTTCATTCACGGGATCGCAGGCACCTGAAGACCAGATCTCGAGATCAAGCGATATTTTTGGGTAAAACTTAAGTAATCGTCGTATTACTTTTGAACGACCCCCTGCGCGGCCAATCCGAAGACGGCGCGCGCTCCGGCCAACCCGCCAAGCGCATGGGCTTCGCCCTGTTGGCCGGAACGGTCACGGGCGGGATGGGATTTCATGGGCGCGACGACCCGCCAGCGACCACACCAAGTCAAAACCCTTGAAAATCAAGGGACCTGGCACGGGCCCGCCCAGGGGCCGGACCACGACCGCCTGTGCGGGGAGTCGTCGGATGGCACGCCCGACACAAAGGAACAAAACAAGCACAATCCTAAGATTTAACTTGAGATATAACGCAGGAACCGCGAACTTCTCATTCAGTTCCGCGCGAAATGGAAGAACCAAGCATTCCATTCGCGCGCATCCCGGCCGTTTTCTTCAAACGGACACACGGATTACTGGCAAGTTCGTTGACGCCCCACGAAATCCCATGGTATCCCATGCCCACCCAGCGAAGGGGCCGGGTGCGTGCCGTTTGTGAGGAGGTCCGAACGGCACGCGACGAAGGGAATGGCAAAGGGGCGGCGATGCGAGGCGCCGCGGAGGGGGCTCTCGAGGCGCAATGAACCTGTTCCTGTCCACATACGTGAACAAGATCGACAGGAAGGGCCGCGTCTCCGTCCCTGCGCCGTTCCGCGCCGTGCTGCAGGCGCAAGGGCATCCGCAGCAGGTCGTCCTGTTTCCGTCCCGCGAACTGACGGCCATCGAGGGCTGCAGCCTCGCCTGGATCGAGAAGCTGAGCGAAAGCCTGGACGATCCCGAAATCGACGCCGAGGAACGCGAGGCCATCGAGTTCCAGGTCTTCGCCAGCCTGCAGCAATTGCAGATCGATCCCGAAGGTCGGATGGTCCTGCCGCAGGAACTGGCGGCCTACGCGGGCCTGGGCGAGGAAGCCTCGTTCGTCGGCAAGCGCCACACCTTCCAGATCTGGAACCCGACCGAACTGGCCAAGCACCAGGGCGGCATGCGCGACCGGGGCGCCGCGCTGTCCGTCGGCACGCTCATTTCGCGCGCCGTGGCCCGCGAACGCCAGCGGGGAGGCGCGGCATGAACGAACTCCATATCCCCGTCCTGGCGGAGGAGGTCGTGGCGGCGCTCGCCGTGAGGCCGGGCGGCCGCTACGTGGATGGCACCTTCGGGGCCGGCGGCTACACCCGCGCCATCCTGACGGCGGCCCCCGACACGATGGTCTGGGGCATCGACCGGGATCCCGCGGCGATCGAACGCGGGCGCGCACTGCAACGGGAATTCCCGGGGCGCCTGACACTGGTCATGGGCCGGTTCGGCGAGATGGACCGGCTTGCGGCCGATGCCGCACCCGTCGACGGCGTGGCCCTGGACATCGGGGTTTCGTCCCCGCAGATCGACGAGGCGGCGCGCGGCTTCTCGTTCCGCTTCGACGGCCCGCTCGACATGCGGATGGGCCCGGATGGGCCGACCGCGGCTGATCTGGTCAACACCCTGCCCGAGGCGGAATTGGCCGACGCCATCTACCACCTGGGCGAGGAGCGGTACGCCCGACGGGTGGCGCGCGCCATCGTCGCAGCCCGGACCGCGGCGCCCATCGGGCGCACCCTGGAGCTGGCCGACATCGTGCGCCGGGTGGTCCCGCGCAGCCGGGACGGCATCGACCCAGCCACGCGGACATTCCAGGCCCTGCGGATCCTGGTGAACGACGAACTGGGCGAACTCGACCGCGGTCTGGCCGCGGCGGAACGGCTGCTGGCTCCCGGCGGCCGCTTGGCCGTGGTGTCGTTTCATTCGCTTGAAGACGTTAAGGTTAAGCGATTCTTTAAGACTAGATCGGGTACTGAGACGGGCATCTCGCGCCACTTGCCGGAGGCCCCTGTGCCAGCGCGCGCACCGTCGTTCCGCCTGATCACCCGGAAACCCACCGTCCCCTCCGCCGACGAGGCCGCGCGCAACCCGCGCGCCCGCTCCGCGAAGCTGCGGGTGGGCGAGCGGACGACCGCGCCGGCATTCCCGGCCGATCTCGGAAGGGCAGCGGCATGATCGGACGCACCGCCATCGTCTGGACCGGCCTGGCCGCCATCGCCGGCGGCGTCCTGTTCCAGACCAGCTACCAGGTCCAGTCGCTGAACCGCGAACTGCGCGCGGTCAACCGGCAGATCGTGGAGGAGCGCGAGACCATCCACATCCTCAAGGCGGAGTGGAGCTACCTGAACGAGCCGACCCGCCTGGAGCGGCTGGCCAAGCAGTTCACGCAGCTGCGCCCCACCGGGGCCGAGCAGATGGTCGGGCTCGAAGCCATCCCGGCGAAGCTGCCGCCCGGCGCGGCCCCCAGCGCGCCCGCCGAGGTGCCGACCGCGCGCGGCCCGGCCCGCCGTGCCGGCAACCAGAACGTCGCGGCCACCGGGGCGCAGGGTGTGACGCGATGACCGACGCGGTCTACGATCCACACCCGTCCGCGGGTTTCGACCGGACCGCGGTCACGGTTCCCCCGGCATCCGGTGCGAGCCGCGCGCTCGAACGCGGCAAGGCGCGCCTGGTGATCCTGGGGGCCGTGTTCGTCATGGGATTCGCCGCCGTTTCCGCGCGGCTGGTCGATGCCATGGTGATCGGTGCCGAACGCGAGCCGGCCACGGCGGGCGGCCGCTCGGCCGCGGCGCTCCCGGCTGCGACGCGGGCCGACATCATGGACCGCAACGGCATCCTGCTCGCCACCTCGGTGGCAACGCAGTCGGTCTACGCCGACCCCAAGCTGGTGATCGATCCGCAGGACACGGTGCGCAAGCTCCGCAGCGTCCTGCCCGACATCAACACCGCCGACCTGATCGAGCGGCTCATGTCCGAGCGCCGGTTCGTCTGGGTGAAGCGGAACATCACCCCGAAGCAGGTGAACGACATCAACCGCCTGGGCCTGCCGGGCGTGTATTTCCAGCGCGAGGAGCGCCGGATCTACCCCGTGGGCAACCTGGCCGGCCACATCGTCGGCTTCGCCGGCGTGGACAACATGGGGCTGATGGGCGTCGAACAGGGCTTCGACCGCCGGCTGAAGTCGTCGCCCGAGCCGGTGCAACTGTCCATCGACGTGCGCCTGCAGCACATCCTCCGCCGGGAGATCCAGCAGCAGATCGACAGCTTCAACGCCGTCGGCGGCGCCGGGCTGATCATGGACGTGCGGACCGGCGAGGTCCTGTCCATGGTTTCGCTGCCCGACTTCGATCCGAACGCGCCGACCGCCCTGAGCAACGAGGAAGCCCGCTTCAACCGTGTGACGCTGGGCGTCTACGAAAGCGGGTCGACCTTCAAGATCTTCAACACCGCCATGGGGCTGGAGAGCGGGAAGGTCCGGCTCGGCGACGTGTGGGACGCCAGCCGGCCGATCAGCTACGGCCGCTTCACCATCAACGATTTCCGTGGCCAGAACCGTCCGCTCAACACCGCCGAGGTGTTCCAGCACTCCTCCAACATCGGTTCGGTCCGCATCGCGCAGGCGGTCGGCGTCGAGGCCCAGCGTGAATTCCTGCGCAAGATCGGGATGCTGAAGCCCTCGCCGATCGAGCTGCCGGAGGTGGGCCTTCCGATGGTCCCGCGGCCATGGCGCGAGATCAACCTGATGACCATCGCCTTCGGGCACGGCATGGCCGTCAGCCCGATGCAGCTCGCCTCGGGCGTGGCCGCGATGGTCAACGGCGGCATCATGGTCCCGGCGACGATCCTGAAACGGCGCGACGGCGAACCGGTCCCCGGCGAGCGGGTGATCTCGCCCCAGACCAGCGACAGTGTCCGCCGGCTGATGCGCCTCGTCGTGTCCGCCGGCACGGCGTCCACGGCGAACGCTCCCGGCTATCTGGTCGGTGGCAAGACCGGCACGGCGGAAAAGAACGTCGGCCGCACCTACAGCCAGAACGCCCGCCGCTCGTCCTTCGTGGGGGCCTTCCCCATGAACGATCCCCGGTACCTCGTCTACATCATGATCGACGAACCCAAGGGAACGCGGCAGTCCTACGGCTTCGCCACCGGCGGCTGGGTGGCAGCGCCCGCCATGGGCCGCCTGGTGAAGCAGATCGGCCCCCTTCTCGGCGTCCAACCGCTCGACGAGCAGCGCCCCGAGGTGCTGCACGCCGTCCACCTCGACCCGCGCGCCCCGCGCGCCGTGCAAACCACGGTGGCGAACTGACATGGCAACGACGATGCAGACCGACGCACGCGAACTGCCCCCGGGCGCCGGGCGGGTCACGATCACGGGCCTGACCGCCGACAGCCGGCAGGTGAAGCCCGGCTTCGTCTTCGCGGCCATCCCCGGCACCAAGGCCGACGGCACACGCTTCATCGCGGAGGCCGCCAGGGCCGGTGCCGCCGCCGTCATCGCGCCGCCCGGGACCGACCTGCCGCCGGACGCGGACGGCGTGGTGCTGATCGAGGATCCGAACCCGCGCAAGCGCCTCGCCACCATGGCCGCCGCCTTCTACGGGCGCCAGCCCCGCCATCTGGCGGCGGTCACCGGCACAAACGGCAAGACCTCCACCGCCCAGTTCACCCGCCAGATCTGGCAGGCGCTGGGCCATCCGGCGGGCGCGCTCGGCACGCTGGGGCTGGTGGCCCCCGGCCGCGAACGCGCCGGCGAACTGACCACGGCCGATCCCGTGGCGCTCCACCAGGACCTGTTCGAACTGGCCGAGGCGGGGGTCGAGCATGTGGCGCTCGAGGCGTCGAGCCACGGCATTCACCAGTTCCGCCTGGAGGGGTTGCGCCTCGAGGCCGCCGCCTTCACCAACCTGACCCACGAGCACCTGGACTACCACGGCTCGATGGAGGCGTATTTCGACGCCAAGGCCGCGCTGTTCGACCGGGTCCTGCTGCCGGGCGGAACCGCGGTGCTGAACGCCGACACCCCACAGTTCGAGGCCTTGAACGGGATCTGCGCGAAGCGGGGCCACAGGGTGATCGGCTTCGGCGCGAACGGCGCCGAGATCCGCGTCCGCGACACCCGCCCCCTGCCCCACGGCCAGCGTGTCGAGTTGACGGTGTTCGGCCGCGACGTGTCGCTGGAACTGGGGCTGGTTGGGAAATTCCAGGTCTGGAACGCGCTCTGCGCCCTGGGCCTCGCGATCGGGTGCGGCGCGGACCCGCAGGCCGCCGTCGCCACCCTGCCGGGCCTCGCCGGCGTGCGCGGCCGGATGGAAATGGTGGCGGTGCGCCGCAACGGGGCGGCCGTCTACGTCGACTACGCGCACAAGCCGAACGCGCTGGAACAGGTGCTGTCCGCCCTGCGCCCGCATGCGCGGAACCGGCTGTGGGTGGTGTTCGGATGCGGCGGCGACCGCGACCGCGCCAAGCGCCCGATGATGGGCGGGATCGCGGCGCGCCTGGCCGACCGCGTGATCGTCACCGACGACAACCCGCGCACCGAGGATCCGGCAGCGATCCGCGCCGAGGTCCTGGCCGGCGCCCGGAACGGCCCGGCCGAAACCGTCGAGATCGGCGACCGGGCCGAGGCGATCGCCCACGCCGTGCGCGCGCTCGAACCCGGCGACCTGCTGGTGGTCGCCGGCAAGGGCCACGAGCCATATCAGATCCTGGGGACGGAGATGCGGCCGTTCGACGACGCCGCCGTTGCCCGCACCGCCGTCGCGGAGGCCGACCGATGAACGCCATTCCGTCTCACCGCATCCTCTGGACCGCACAGGACGCGGCCGCCGCGACCAACGGCCGGGCGTCCGGGTCCTGGGCCGCCACCGGCGTTTCCATCGACAGCCGCTCGGTCGAGCCCGGCGACCTGTTCATCGCGCTGAAGGGCCCCAACTTCGACGGCCACGACTTCGTCGCCGGCGCGCTGGCGGCGGGCGCCGCCGCCGCGGTGGTCAGCCGGGTTCCCGCGGGTGTGCCCGCCGACGCGCCGCTGCTCGCCGTGGACGACGTGTTCCAGGCGCTCCAGGACCTGGGCCAGTACGCACGGGTGCGGGCGCAGGGCAAGGTGGTGGCGGTCACCGGCTCGGTCGGCAAGACGACCAGCAAGGAGATGCTGCGCCTGTGCCTGTCGGCCGTCGGCGACACCTACGCCAACGTCGGCAGCTTCAACAATCATTGGGGCGTGCCGGTGTCGTTGGCCCGCTTCCCCGCCGACGCGGAGTTCGGCGTGTTCGAGCTGGGCATGAACCATGCCGGCGAGATCGGCCCGCTGTCGCGCCAGGTGAAGCCCGACGTCAGCATCATCACCACCGTGGATGCCGTCCACCTCGGCAATTTCCAGTGCGTTGAACAGATCGCCGACGCCAAGGCCGAAATCTTCGAGGGCATGTCCCCGAACGGCACGGCGATCCTGAACCGGGACAATCCGCACTTCGCCCGCCTGCTGGCGGCGGCGCGGACCTGGGGCCTGACCCGCATTTGGACGTTCGGCAGCAACGAGGAGGCCGACGCCCACCTGATCGAATGCTCGCTGCATGCGACCAGCAGTGCGGTCACAGCCTCGATCCGGGGCGAACGCATCCAGTACTGCCTCGCCATCCCCGGCAAGCACCATGTGCTGAACAGCCTGGGCGTCCTGCTGGCCGTCCGCGCACTCGGCGGCGACCTGGGCTCCGCCGCCCGGACGCTGGCGCAGCTGACGCCCGTCAAGGGCCGCGGCATGCGCCGCCGGATCCAGCTCGGCCGCGGCTCGGTCACCCTGATCGACGAGAGCTACAACGCCAGCCCCGTGGCCATGGAGGCCGCCTTCCAGGTCCTGTCCAAGACCGACCCGGGCGTGGGCGGCCGGCGGATTGCCGTCCTCGGCGACATGCGCGAACTGGGCGACCGCGCCCCGCAGTTGCATGCCGCCCTGGCCGAACCGCTGAAGGCGGCGGGCGTGGACAAGGTCTTCCTGTGCGGGCCGCATATGAAGCGGCTGTGGGACCGGCTTCCGGTGTCCCTGCGCGGCAAGTACGCCGAGGCCAGCGACGATCTGGCCCCACTGGTGGTCGACGCCCTGCGCGCCGGCGACGTGGTGATGGTGAAGGGGTCGCTGGGCACGCGCATGGCCCCCATCGTGGAAGCCATCTCCGCCCTGGACCACCGGGCCGAACCCATGTTCGTCCAACCGGCACTGAAAACCAGCTGAGGCCCGCGGCGGAATGCTGTACCACCTCTTAACCCCGCTGGCGGACGAGTTCATCGCCTTCAACCTGTTCCGGTACCTGACCTTCCGGACGGGCGGCGCGGTCATGACCGCCCTGTTCATCGGCCTGTATCTCGGCCCCCGCCTGATCGCGTGGCTCAAGTCCAAGCAGGGCGAAGGACAGCCGATCCGCACCGACGGGCCGGAGACCCACCAGAAGAAGAAGGGCACGCCCACCATGGGCGGGCTGCTGATCCTGATCTCGGTCGTGCTGTCCACCCTGCTGTGGGTGGATCTGGGCAACGGCTACATCTGGATCGTCCTGTTCGTGCTGGTCGGCTACGGCCTGATCGGTTTCGGCGACGACTATCTCAAGCTCACCAAGCGCAACCCCAAGGGCCTGTCGGGCCGGCTGAAGCTCTACGGCCAGATCGCCATCGGCGCGGCCGCGGCCCTCTGGATCATGGCCATCACGGCGGAGCCGGTCGCCACCGGACTGTCGGTCCCGTTCGTGAAGGACTATCTGGTGCAGCTCGGCTGGTTCTTCGTCCCGGTCGCGGCGTTCGTGCTGGTGGGTGCGTCGAACGCGGTGAACCTGACGGACGGCCTGGACGGCCTCGCCATCGTTCCGGTGATGATCGCCTCGGGCGTCTTCGGGCTGATCGCCTATCTGTGCGGCAACACCATCTTCGCCAACTACCTCCAGATCCACCACGTGCCGGGCGCGGGCGAACTGGCCGTCTTCTGCGGTGCCCTGGTGGGCGGCGGGTTGGCGTTCCTGTGGTTCAACGCCCCGCCGGCCATGGTCTTCATGGGCGACACCGGTTCGCTGTCCATGGGCGGCGCCCTGGGCGCCATCAGCGTCGTCACCAAGCACGAGATCGTGCTGGCGATCGTGGGCGGCCTGTTCGTGCTGGAAACGGTGTCGGTCATCGTGCAGGTCGCCTCGTACAAGCTGACCGGTAAGCGCGTGTTCCGGATGGCGCCGCTCCACCACCACTTCGAGAAGAAGGGCTGGGCGGAATCGACGGTCGTCATCCGCTTCTGGATCATCGCCTCGGTCCTGGCGCTGGTCGGCCTGTCCACGTTGAAGCTGAGGTGAGGTGGATGATCGACCTCGGCCTCTTCGCCGGACGGCGCATCGACATCCTGGGCCTCGGCCGGACGGGACTGTCCGCGGGGATCGCCCTGAAGGCGTCCGGTGCCCTCGTGCGCGTCTGGGACGACGCCCCGGCGGCCCGCGAGCAGGCCGTGGCGCAAGGGCTGGAGGTGTGCGAGGCGGTCGGCGCGAAACCGGCGGACATGCTGTTGATGTCGCCCGGTATCCCGCACACGCATCCCGAACCGCACCCGGCCGCGCATCGCGCCAGGGCCGCGGGCGTTCCGCTGACCAGCGACATTGAGATGCTGTGGCAGGCGCAGCGGGCCGCACGATACGTGGCGATCACGGGAACGAACGGGAAATCGACCACGACGGCGCTCATCGGGCACATCCTCGGCGCGGCCGGCCGGACGACCGCGGTCGGCGGCAATCTGGGGACCCCGGTCCTTTCGCTGCCGCCGCTCGGTTCGGACGGGACCTACGTCCTGGAGCTGTCGTCCTACCAGCTCGAACTCCTGCCCTCCGCCGAGTTCGACGTCTCGGTGCTGATGAACATCAGCCCCGATCATCTGGATCGGCACGGGGGCATGGACGGCTACGTCGCGGCCAAGACCCGCATCTTCCAGGGCAAAGGCACGGCGGTCATCGGCGTGGACGACGACTGGTCCCGCGCCGTCGCCGATCGCGTGCGCGAACAGGGCCGGCGCACGGTGGTCCCGGTTTCCACCGATCGCATCGTGACCGGCGGCGTCTTCGCCGTGGACGGCATCCTGTTCGACGGCACCGAGGGCGATGCCGTGCGGGTGGCCGACCTCAACGCCGTCCCCACGCTGCCCGGCCGGCACAACTGGCAGAACGCCTGCGCCGCCTATGCCGCATGCCGCGCCATCGGTGTGGATCGCGCGGCGATTGCCGCGGGCCTGGCCAGCTTCGGCGGCCTCGCGCATCGCCAGCAATTGATCTCCACCATCGGCGGCGTGCGCTTCGTCAACGACAGCAAGGCGACCAACGCCGACGCCGCGGACAAGGCGCTGGTCTGCTACACGGACATCTACTGGATCGTCGGCGGCGTCCCCAAGGCCGGTGGCCTGAGCGGACTGGAGCGGCACATGCCGCGGGTGCGCAAGGCGTTCCTGATCGGCCAGGCGGCCGGCGAATTCGCCGATTGGCTGGCTGGCAACGGCGTGGCGTTCGAGGTCAGCGGCGACATGGGCACGGCTGTCCGGGCCGCGGCCGCGGCCGCGGCCGGGGACAAGCGCCCCGGAGCGGTCGTCCTGCTGTCGCCCGCCTGCGCCTCGTTCGACCAGTACCGCAACTTCGAGCAGCGCGGCGACGACTTCGCCCGGCATGTCGCCGCCCTGCACGCCGCGGGAGGGCCCACCGCATGACCATGATGGCCTTCGCCCGCACGGACCAGAGCGTCATCGGCCGCTGGTGGTGGACCGTCGACCGCTGGCTGCTGGCGCTGATCACGGTGATCGCCGCCATCGGCGTGGTGCTGATCGTCGCCGCCAGCCCACCGGTGGCCGTCCGCATCGGCCTCAGCAATTACGATTTCGTCTACAAGCACCTGACGATGCTGGCGCCCGCGCTGGCGATCATGGTCGGCGTGTCGCTGCTGTCGCCGCGCGACGTGCGCCGCCTGGGTGTTGTCATGTTCGTGGGCTCGATGGTGCTTCTGGCCGCGACCCTGGTCATCGGCGTCGAGATCAAGGGCGCCCGACGCTGGATCCACGTCCCCGGCCTGTCGCTCCAGCCCTCGGAGTTCGTCAAACCGTCGTTCGCGATCGTCGCCGCATGGCTGTTCGCGCGCGCCAAGTCGGTCCCGGGCTTCCCGGGCTCGCTGATCTGCATCGCGCTGTACCTGTGCGTGGCCGCGCTGCTGCTCATGCAGCCGGACCTCGGCATGGCCTTCGTCGTCTCGTCGGTCTGGTTTTCCCAGTTCTTCCTGGCGGGCCTGCCGATCCTGCTGGTGGGCGTGCTGGCGATCCTCGGCATGGGCGGCCTGGTGGGCGCCTATTTCCTGCTGCCGCACGTCGCCAGCCGCATCAACCGCTTCCTCGACCCCGCGTCGGGCGACACCTATCAGGTGGACCGGTCGCTGGAGGCGTTCCTGAACGGCGGCCTGTTCGGCACGGGCCCCGGCCAGGGGACGGTCAAATTCCAACTGCCCGACGCCCATGCGGACTTCATCTTCGCCGTCGCCGGCGAGGAGTTGGGCCTGATCGCCTGCATCGTCATCGTGCTGCTGTTCGCGGTCGTGGTCCTTCGCGGGTTCCAACGCGCGTTCGGCAGCGGCAACCTGTTCATCCTCCTGGCGGTCAGCGGCATTTGCGTGCAGTTCGGCCTCCAAACCCTGGTGAACATGGGGTCGTCCCTGCATCTCATCCCGACCAAGGGCATGACCCTGCCGCTGATCAGCTACGGCGGGTCGTCGCTGCTCGCGGTCGGGTTCGGGCTCGGCGCGCTCCTGGCGCTGACCCGCGTCCGGCACGGCACGGAGGCCGGCGCATGAACCCGAACGCGAACGGCCCCATCCTGTTGGCCGCCGGCGGCACCGGCGGGCACCTGTTCCCGGCCGAAGCGCTGGCGCGCGAATTGATCGGTCGCGGCCGCAAGGTGGTGTTGGTCACCGACCGGCGCGGCGGCACCTTCGCCAGCCTGCCCGACGTGGCGGTCGAGCGCATCCGCTCGGCCACCGTCATGCCCGGTCTGGTCGGCAAGGCGCGCACCGCGGTCGAACTGGCCGTCGGCACCCTCCAGGCGCTGCGGCTGATCGCGCGCCTGAAGCCGGCGGCCGTCGTCGGCTTCGGCGGCTATCCGTCGCTGCCGACCGGCTACGCCGCCCGGCGAACCGGCGTGCCGCTGGTTCTGCACGAGCAGAACGCGGTGCTCGGCCGCGCCAACCGGCTCCTGGCACCGGGGGCACGGCGGATCTGCACCTCGTTCGGGACCGTCGCGGGCCTGGGCGAGGCCGACCGGACGAAGCTGGTGCACACCGGCAACCCGGTCCGTTCGGCCATTGCGGCGTTGCGCGACCTGCCCTACCCCGCACCCGATCAGGACGGCCCGTTCCGCCTGCTGGTCACCGGCGGCAGCCAGGGGGCCAAGGTGTTCAGCGAAGTGGTGCCCGAAGCGGTGCGCCTGCTGCCCGGCCACCTGCGCGCACGCCTGTCGATCGTCCAGCAGGCCCGGCCGGAAACGCTGGAAGCCGCACAAGCCCTGTACGCGGACGTCGGCGCCCGGGTTGAACTGGCCCCGTTCTTCGCCGACATGGCGGACCGGCTGGCGGCCTGCCATCTCATGATCTGCCGGGGCGGCGCATCGACGGTGACGGAACTGGCCGCCGCGGGCCGGCCGGCGATCCTGATCCCCTACCCGCACGCCATCGCCGACGAGCAGACCGCCAACGCCGAGCAGTTCGCGGCGGCGGGCGGCGGCTGGGTGATGCCCCAGTCCGCCTTCACGCCGGAAGCGCTTGCCGCCCGGTTGCAGGCGCTGATGACCTTGCCGGAAACGCTTTCCAAGGCCGCGGCCGCCGCCCGGACCTTTGGTATCGTGGATGCGGCGGCGCGGCTGGCCGACACCGTCGTCGGCCTCCTGCCCGCGAACGGGAACCATGCGGACCGTGCGGTCCGGGAGGCTGCGGAATGAGGGCGATGCCACTCACCATCGGTACGATGCACTTCGTCGGCATCGGCGGCATCGGAATGAGCGGGATTGCCGAGATCCTGCACAATCTCGGCTATTCCGTGCAGGGCTCGGACATCGCCGACAACTACAATGTCAAGCGCCTGCGCGCGCTGGGCATCCCGGTCGCCATCGGCCACCGGGCCGAAAACCTGGGCAGCGCCTCCGTGGTGGTCATCTCGTCCGCGGTGAAGCGCGACAACCCCGAGGTGGTCGCCGCCCGCCAGGCGCTGATCCCGGTGGTGCGCCGCGCCGAGATGCTGGCCGAGCTGATGCGCCTGAAGTGGTCCATCGCCATCGGCGGAACCCATGGCAAGACCACGACCACCTCGATGATCGCGGCCATGCTGGAAGGCGCCGGGACGGATCCGACCGTGATCAACGGCGGCATCATCAACGCCTATGGCACCAACGCCCGCCTGGGGGCCGGCGACTGGATGGTGGTCGAGAGCGACGAAAGCGACGGCAGCTTCACCAAGCTGCCCGCGACCATCGCGGTCGTCACCAACATCGACCCCGAGCACCTGGACTTCTACGGCAACTTCGACAAGCTGCGCGACGCGTTCGACAGCTTCGTCCAGAACATCCCCTTCTACGGCTTCGCCGCCCTGTGCCTCGACCATCCCGAGGTGCAGGCGATGATCCCGCGGGTCTCCGACCGCCGCATCGTGACCTACGGCTTCTCGCCCCAGGCCGACGTGCGCGCGGTCAATGTGGAGCTGTCGCCCGCGGGCGCCCGCTACGACGTCGCCCTGTCCGAGCGGATGAGCACGGAATTCACCGGGATCAAGGACATGGTCCTGCCCATGTTCGGCCAGCACAACGTCCAGAACTCGCTGGCGGCCATCGCGGTGGGCGTGGAAATGGGGCTGGCGCCCGAAGCCATCCGCGAGAGCCTGGGCCGGTTCCAGGGCGTCAAGCGCCGCTTCACCATCACCGGCACATCGAACGGCGTCACCGTGGTCGACGACTACGGCCACCACCCGGTCGAGATCGCGGCCGTGCTGCGGGCGGCCCGGCAGGCGACCCAGGGCCGCATCATCGCGGTCGTCCAGCCGCACCGCTACACGCGCCTGTCCACCCTGTTCAACGAGTTCTGCACCTGCTTCAACGACGCCGACGCCGTGGTGGTGGCCGACGTCTACGAGGCCGGCGAGCAGCCCATCGAGGGGGCGACCAGGGATGCGCTGGTGGAAGGCCTGCGGCTGCACGGACACCGCCATGTTTTGGCCCTGGAAAGTCCTGATCATCTGCCGTCCGTGATCCACGGCATGGCGCACCCCGGCGACCTGGTGGTGTGCCTCGGCGCCGGAAGCATCACGACCTGGGCAAACGCCCTCCCCGGCCAGCTCGACCAGCTGTCCGGCACCCGCCGCTAGGAGACCCGGCGATGAGCGCCGCTCCCGCCCCCAACGGCCACCTGATCGAACGCCTGCCGCCGGTCCGCGGCCGCATCAGTGCGGACGCACCGCTGGCACCGCTGACCTGGTTCCGTGTCGGCGGCCCGGCCGAGGTGCTGTTCCGCCCGGCCGACGTCGAGGATCTGGCGCAATTCCTGGCCGGCTGCCCTGCCGACGTGCCGGTGACGGTGATCGGCGTGGCGAGCAACCTGCTGGTCCGCGATGGCGGCGTCCGCGGCGTGGTCGTCCGCCTGGGCGGGTCCTTCGGCCGGATCGAGGTGGACGGGGGGGCCATCACCGCCGGGGCCGCGGCGCTGGACCTGACCGTGGCGCAGACGGCGCAACAGGCGGGTGTGGCCGGGCTGGAGTTCCTGGCAGGCATTCCCGGCACCATCGGCGGGGCCGTCCGCATGAACGGCGGCGCCTATGGCCGCGAGATCAAGGACGTGCTGACGGAAGCCACCGTGGTGGACCGCCACGGCAACGTCCGTACCCGGACGCTGGCCGAGCTGGGCCTGTCCTACCGGCATTCGGCCTTCCCGGCGGACGAGATCGTGGTGGGGACGGTCCTGCGGGGCGAGGCGGGGGATCCGGCCACGATCGGCGCGGCCATCGCCTCGATCCAGCAGGCCCGGTCCGACAGCCAGCCGGTCCGTGCGCGCACCGGCGGATCGACCTTCGCCAATCCCGACGGCGCCAAGGCGTGGGAGCTGATCGACAAGGCCGGCTGCCGCGGCCTGACCATCGGCGGCGCCCAGGTCTCCGAGAAGCACTGCAACTTCCTGCTGAACACCGGCGCCGCCACCGCCGGCGACATCGAAGCCCTGGGCGAGGAGGTCCGCCGCCGCGTGCGCGAAGCCTCGGGCATCGAGCTGCGCTGGGAGATCAAGCGCATCGGCGTTCCCGCCAACGGGGAGACACGGGCATGAGCGGCGCCGAACTCAACACGACGCACGTCGCGGTCCTCATGGGCGGCTGGTCCGCCGAGCGCGAGGTGTCGCTGGTCAGCGGCGCCGCGGTGTGCCGCGCGCTGGAGACGCGGGGCTACCGCGTGACCGCGGTGGATGTGCAACGGGACCTGGAAGGGTTGCTGAAGGCGCTGACACCGAAGCCGGACGTGGTGTTCAACGCCCTGCACGGCCGCGGCGGCGAGGACGGCACCGTGCAGGGCGTCCTGGAGTTCCTGGGCGTCCCCTATACCCACTCCGGCGTCATGGCCTCGGCCATTGCCATGGACAAGCCCGCGACCAAGGACATCCTGCGCGCCCACGGCGTGCAGAGCCCGCGGGGCAAGGTCGTGCGCGCGGCGACGCTGGCGACCGAGGATCCGCTGCCCCGCCCCTACGTGGCGAAACCCACCAACGAGGGTTCGACCGTGGGCGTGCGCATCGTCCGCAGGAACGACAACAACCCGCCCGAGGACGAGGGGCTTTCGGCCGAGCGCGACGTCCTGGTCGAGGAGTACATCCCCGGTCGCGACCTGACCGTCAGCGTCATGGGCGACCGTGCCCTGACGGTGACCGAAATCAAGGCGCACAGCGGGTTCTACGACTACACGGCGAAGTACACCGAGGGCCACGCGGTCCACACCGTGCCTGCGGAAATTCCCGACGCGGTGGCCCAGCTCGCGATGGATTACGCCCGCATCGCCCACCATGTACTCGGCTGCACCGGCGTGACGCGCAGCGACTTCCGGTGGGACGACACCAAGCCCGGCACCGAGGGCCTGTATTTCCTGGAAATCAACACGCAGCCGGGCATGACACCCCTGTCACTTGTGCCCGAACAGGCGGCCTACTGCGGCATCTCGTTCGAGGATCTGGTCGTGTGGATGGTGGAGCACGCGAGATGCCCCGCCTGACCGGCACCACCAGGACCAAGGCGAAGGCGCTCGACGCCAAGCGCTCCGCGCGCGTCGGCCGTCGGCGTGCCGGACGCTCGTGGCTTGGCGCCACCGCCCGCACGTTTGCCTGGCTGGCGCCGCTGGCCGGGGTGGCCGGCACGGCGGGGTGGTTCTTCGTATCCGGCACCGCCGACCGTGTGGCGGCCGACGCGACCGAACGGCTGCTGGCCTGGACGGCGGACGCGGGCCTGCGGGTGGGCGAGGTGATGCTCGAGGGCCGCGCCGGGACCCGCCGCGAGGAGGTCATGTTCGCGCTGGGCGTCCAACGCGGCGATCCGATCCTGGCCTTCGATCCCTACGCCGCCCAGAAGGAGCTGGAACAGATCCCCTGGGTGTCCGCGGCGGAGGTCGAGCGCCGCCTGCCCGACCTGATCTACGTGCGGCTGCTGGAGCGCCGCCCCCTCGCCCTGTGGCAGAGCGAGGGCAAGATGGCCGTCATCGACGAGGACGGGATCGTCCTCACCGACCAGGACCTGGGCCGCTTCCACGGCCTGCCGCTCGTCGTGGGCAAAGGGGCGGCCCCGCACGCGCAGGCGCTGATCGCGGGGCTGGCCGACGCCCCGGCGATTGCCAATCGTCTGGCCGCCGCCGTCTGGGTCGGCGATCGCCGGTGGGACCTGCGGCTCGACAACGGCGTCACCATCCGCCTGCCCGAGGACGGCCTGTCCCGGGCCATCGCACGCCTGGTCGAGGCCGAGGCGCGGGCCCCGTTCCTGGACAAGGACATCGTCGCCGTCGACCTGCGCCAGGGCGACCGCATGGTGGTCCAACTCACCAACAGTGCCGCCGAGCGGATCCGCCCGCCACCCCCGCCGCAACGCCGCTCTTGAGGATCGCGCCATGAACCTTCCGATTGCAGGCGTGAGAAAGCCCAGGCGAACAGCCCGCGGCGGCGTCATTGCGGCCCTGGACGTGGGCACCACCAAGGTCAGCTGCCTGATCGCCCGGGTGGACGAGCATGGCCAGCCGCGGGTGGCCGGCGTCGGCCATCAGATGTCGCACGGGGTGCGTGCCGGCGCCATCGTCGACATGGACGAGGCGGAGGCCGCCATCGGCGCGGCCGTGCAGGCGGCCGAGCAGATGGCGCAGGAGACCATCCGCAGCGTCGTCGTGAACATGTCCGGCGGCCGGCCGACGTCCCAGACCATCGGGGCCGAGGTGGGGATCGGCGGGCGCGAGGTCACCGATGCGGACATGCGCCGGGCCATGCAGCAGACCCGCCAAATGGTGGGGAATGGCGACACCGCGGTGATCCACTCCATCCCGATCGGCTTCTCGCTGGACGGGGCCAAGGGCATCCGCGACCCGCGCGGCATGGTCGGCGACCGCCTGGGCGTGCAGTTGCACCTGGTGACGGCCGCCGGCTCGGCCCGGCGCAACCTGTCCACCTGCGTCGCCCGCTGCCATCTCGAGGTCGAGCAGTTCGTGGTCAGCCCGTACGCCGCGGGCCTCGCGGCCCTGGTCGAGGACGAGATGGACCTGGGCGTGACCCTGGTCGACATGGGCGGGGGCACCACGTCGATCGCCGTCTTCCTGGAAGGCAACATGGTGTTCGCCGACACGATCCCGGTCGGCGGCGCCCACGTGACAAGCGATATCGCGCGCGGGCTGACGACCTCGATCGCCCACGCCGAACGCATGAAGACGCTCTACGGCCATGCTATGACGTCGCCGGCCGACGAGCGCGAGACGATCACCGTCCCGCAGGTCGGCGAGGACGATGAGACGTTGGCAAACCAGGTTCCGAAGTCGCTGCTCGTCGGCATCATCCAGCCGCGCCTCGAAGAGATCTTCGAGCTGGTGCGGCACCGGCTGGAGCAGAGCGGCTTCTCAAAGGCAGCCGGCAGGCGTGTGGTCCTGACCGGCGGTGCAAGCCAGCTTCCGGGAACCCGGGAACTGGCCCAGCTGATCCTCGACAAGCAGGTCAGGCTTGGGCGTCCACTCCGCATCAAGGGGCTTGCGGATTCGGTCGCCGGTCCTGCCTTCGCCACGGCCGCGGGGCTCATCCAGTACGCTGTCATGCAGCCGCTGGAGATCCCGGCCGCCGGTACGTCGGCGGAGGCCCAGGGCAACCTGCTGAGCCGCGTTGGGCAGTGGCTCAGGGAAAACCTGTGACGTCGGGGCGGTACACTTCTCCAAGGGGCCAAGGAGGTACGTAATGATTTCCCTTAGCGTTCCGCAGATGGAAAACGATCTGCGCCCGCGCATCACCGTCTTCGGTGTCGGCGGCGCCGGCGGCAATGCCGTCAACAACATGATCCGCGCCTGCCTGGAAGGCGTGGACTTCGTGGTGGCCAACACCGACGCGCAGGCCATCAAGGGCAGCCTCGCCGACAAGCGCATCCAGCTCGGTTCGACGATCACGCGCGGCCTGGGGGCAGGCTCGCGTCCGGACGTCGGCCGTGCCGCCGCCGAAGAGGCCCTGGAAGACATCATGGCCTGCCTGGAAGGCGCCAACATGGCCTTCATCACCGCCGGCATGGGCGGTGGCACCGGCACGGGGGCGGCGCCGGTGATCGCGCGCGCGGCGCGTGAGCAAGGGATCCTGACTGTCGGCGTGGTGACCAAGCCCTTCCACTTCGAAGGCGGCCACCGCATGCGCCTGGCCGAAGCGGGGATCCAGGAACTCCAGCAGTTCGTGGACACCCTCATCATCATCCCGAACCAGAACCTGTTCCGGATCGCCAACGAGAAGACGACCTTCGCGGACGCCTTCAAGATGGCCGACGACGTGCTGCATTCGGGCGTGCGCGGCGTCACCGACCTGATGGTCATGCCGGGCCTGATCAACCTCGACTTCGCCGACATCCGTGCGGTGATGAGCGAGATGGGCAAGGCGATGATGGGGACGGGCGAGGCCACCGGCGACCGCCGCGCCATCGACGCCGCCGAGGCCGCCATCTCGAACCCGCTGCTCGACGATGTGTCGATGAAGGGCGCCCGGGGCGTGCTCATCAACATCACCGGCGGCCTGGACATGACCCTGTTCGAGGTCGACGAGGCGGCCAACCGCATCCGCGACGAGGTCGATCCGGACGCCAACATCATCTTCGGCTCCACCTTCGACGAGAGCATGGAAGGCCGGATGCGGGTCTCGGTGGTCGCCACCGGCATCGACGCCGCCGCCATCGGCCGCCCGAGCCAGCCGGCAACCTTCCAGGTCGTCGCCGGCGGCCGTACGCTGCCGACCAGGCCGGCCGCCCCGGCGCCCGGCCAAGCCGTCGCCCGCGCCGAGCCCTCGCTGGCCTCGGCCCTGCACACGCCGAGCGGCTCGACCCAGGTGGGCGTCGGCCAAGCCGCGGCCCCGAGCATGGCGGCTGCCTTCAACCAGATCGCTCCCCAGGTTGCCGCCCCCAGGGCCGAGCACGAGGCCGCCCCGGCCGCCGCACAGGCGCAGGCCGAGCCGGCTCCCGTGGCGCAATCGGAAACCCGCGCGGCCGCTCCGGCACAGGCGCCGTCCATCCAGCCGACGCCGGCGCTGCGCGGCGGCCAGGCCGGTAACAACTTCGTCGCACCGCGTCCGGCCGAGGCCGCGCCGCGCGCCGCTGGCGAAGCGGCGGTCCCGCGGTCCTCGCTGTTCCAGCGGGTGACCAGCACGGCCCGCACCCTGATGGGTGGCGCCCATGGCGAACAGCCGGCCCAGGCCCCGGTCCGCCAAGCGCCCCAGCCCGCCCCGGCGCGCCCCGCCGCGGCCCAACCGCCGGTGCAGCCGCACAGCCAGCCGGCCCAGCCCCGTCTCGACGCCCCCAAGCCCCACAACATGGGCTCGGCCGCCGAGGACGACATGCTGGACATCCCCGCGTTCCTGCGGCGCCAAGCCAACTAAGGCGGCACGTCTGACAAAAGGGGGTGCCGGGCTTCCCGGCACCCCCTTTCTTTTCCATCCCCGGGGTTTCGGCCCCGTCCGAGCCCACAGTCGCGCACCACACCCGGGAGTACCACCCTTGGGTTGGGTGGACCTTTCCGTTCGCGTTCACCGGGCTTCGCAAGGAACAGGCACCCGTAACAATCGGTAACAAAGAGTGATTTGTGCCTTGCGGTGGGGATTGGTAGTCAGCAAATGCGCGGTTGGGGGCAGCCGCGCGACGGCCGTGGCGGAGGTTCCCCGGAACCGCCTGCCGACAGGCGGGACGTTCGACGTCCCAGAACATTCAACTCCCCCGGGAGCACGGTTTTGCAGAACCAGCAGACGCTGAAAAGCGCCATCCCCTGCACCGGCGTTGGCCTTCATTCGGGGGCCAAGGTGTCGATGACGCTTCGTCCGGCCGCTGCCGACACGGGCATCGTGTTCCGGCGCACGGATGTGCCTGCCGAAGCCGCGGAGATCCCCGCCCTCTGGAACCGGGTGGTCGACACCAAGCTGTGTACCGTGCTGGGCAACGAGCACGGTGTGACGGTGGGCACGGTCGAACACCTGATGGCCGCGCTGCGCGGCTGCGGGATCGACAACTGCGTCATCGAATTGGACGGCCCCGAAATCCCGATCATGGATGGCAGCGCCGGGCCGTTCGTCTTCCTGATCGAAAGCGCCGGCATCGTCGAGCTGGCCGCACCGCGGCGTGCGATCCGCGTGCTGAAGCCGGTTTCCGTCGAGGACGGCGAGAAGTCGGCGGCGTACCACCCGGCACCCGTGGCCGGGTTCAACTTTGAAATCGACTTCGCCAGCGCCGCCGTGTCGCGCCAGCGCGGCAGCTTCCGGCTGGTCAGCGGCTCCTTCAAGCGCGAGCTGGCCCAGGCCCGCACCTTCGGCTTCCTGCACGAGGTCGAGGCGCTGCGGAAAATGGGCTTGGCCCGCGGCGGCTCGATGGAGAACGCCATCGTCATCAGTGGCGACCGCGTCCTGAACGAGGGCGGCTTGCGCTTCCGCGATGAGTTCGTGCGCCACAAGATCCTGGACAGCGTCGGCGACCTGTATCTGGCCGGCCACCCGATCATCGGGCAGTTCACCGGCATCCGGTCCGGCCATGCGCTGAACAACCGGCTCCTGCACGCCCTGTTCGCGGACAGCGCCGCCTACCGGATCGAGACACTCTCGGCCGAGTCCGACGGCCGCGCCGCCGGTCGTTCCGGCACCACGCAGCCGGTGCTCGCCGCCGGCTGACCCCGACCCTCGTTTCACAGGCACCGGCATGACCGCGGGGCCCGTCCGGTTGGTATCGGACGGGCCCCGCACTATTTGCAGGACATGTGGCCCACCCTCCTGCTTGCCATTTGCGTCAGCCTGACCGGTGTCGCGCCCGCTTTCGCCCGCACCAATTGCACCGCCCCGGCCGCCGCCGGAGTGGAATGGCGGCGCTGCCGCCAGGACGGGCTCGACCTGCGGAACGCGGACCTGCGCCGGGCGGAATTGCGCGACGCCACCTTCCAACGGACCGATCTGTCGGGTGCGACGTTGGTGGATGTGGATGCGTTCCGGGCAAGGTTCGTTTCGGCACAACTCCGCGGGACGAAGCTCGACGGCGCCCGCCTGATCGAGGTGGACTTCACCCGGGCGGACATGGAGGGCGCATCGCTGCGCGGTGCGGACCTGCGCGGCGCACGGCTGTATGGCGCCCGGTTGGTGGGAGCGGATTTGACCGGCGCGACGATCGCAGGGGCGGATTTGACCAGCGCGGACTTCGCGGGTGCCACCTGGGTGGATGGTAAACGGGTCTGCGCGACGCCGTCCGTCGGGCAGTGCAATTGACGTCGGTCGGGCGCTTCCGCTGACGGAATCCGGTCCGAGCCGACCTGCGTTGAAAGCCCCGCAACAGTTCGGGTCCGGTCCCCGGGGCTGCCTCCGCGAGGAGAACACCCCGGCCCTCCCGAGCCATCAGATCCATGTCCGGCCGACCGGAAGAGCGCCGGCCGGGCTCCGGATCACGGATGCGGGCGACGTGGGGCCCAGTGGCCCGGTCCTGGCGCAGCATCACCATTGCCCGGTCGCCGCGATGGCTCTGGCCTGGGCTTTCCACGTCGGCCGCGCAACCATCGAGGCGCAAGCGGTCCGGGCATTGAGCGGGTTCGGCAGGAACCGGCGCGGCAACTGCGGTACTAGGACGTGACCGGGACCAGGCGCGCCCGCCGGCCGTACACGACAAGGACCGATTGCCCCGGCTGCAATGCCATGTCCGCGCCCTGGACGAGCGTGATCAGCTGGTTGTCCTCCAGACGGACCACGTATTCGATGCCCGTTTCCTGGGTGGCCCGGTCGGCGACCACGTTGCCGGCAAGGCCGCCCAGCACGGCGCCGCCCAGGGCCCCGAGAATGCCCGCACGCGTGTTCCCGCCCAGGGCCGAACCGGCGACGCCGCCGGCCACGCCGCCGATGGCGGTCCCGTAGTTCCGGTCGTCGTCCGGCCGCAGCGTCACGGGTCGGGCCGAAACCACCGTCCCCGGGACGGTCCGGTTCACGGCGCCGACGCTGGTGCCGGTGATGGTGTTGGGCGAATAGGACGAGGTGCAGGCGCCGAGCGGAGCCAGCATCAGCGCAACCAGAACAGCGGCGGACTTCGTGGTCATGGGGGGTCTCCGTTCCACCGGGATCAACGGCGGCGGGTCCCGAAGTATTCCGGGGGAAAAAGGCCATGCCACGGGAGTGCGGGGGCCTCCTGGACGCGGCTGGCGGCGAAGGGGTACACTGGGACCTATGAGCAGCTCTGTCGTCGAGCCCCATCCCGCGACGCCGGCCGTAACGGCCATCCAGCACGACGCGGAACGGCCGCCCGACCGGCGGGGTCAAGGGCAACCGCATGGCGATGCCTCGCCGCGCCGATCCATGCTGGATCTGCTCGACGCCGAAATCGACGCCCTGGACGGCCTGTTGCCGGACGAGAAGGCGCGCATCAAGCAGAAGGTCCGCAGCCGCTTCGGCGTCCGCCGCGAGCCCGGCCGCCACATCGGCGCCCATCCGGATAGCGGCAGCCGGGCCGGCGCTCCCGTCACGGTCCCATCCACGGTCGAAGCCATCATCCAGGCCGTGCTCCATGCCAAGGACACGACCGATCCGGAGGTCGCCGACGACCGCCGTCTGGCGGAGCAGCTCCGCCGGCTGCTGGAAACCCACAGCCAGGCGGCGCGCAACCTGGCCACCTATGTCCATGCCCTGCAGGCCAACCACGACGACCTGCATCGCCCGCATGTGGTGGTGGTCGCCTGAGGCATGCCCACGGCGCCCCCGTCCGTGTGGCAATGGCGTGTGGCAGATGGCGACGTGGCGCAATCGGGCGGGCGGCATGCTATCCATGGGGCCATGAGCGACCAGCCCCAGCTTCCTTTCGGCGCCCCCGCGCCCTCCGGCCGAGGTTCGGCACTTTCGACCGGCCGCGAGCCGCCCTACATGGCCGGACTGAACCCGCAGCAGCGCCAAGCGGTGGAGACGCTGGACGGCCCGGTGCTGGTGCTGTCCGGGGCCGGAACGGGCAAGACCCGCGTGCTGACGGCGCGGCTTGCGCATCTGCTGATCACCGGCCGGGCGAAGCCGTGGCAGATCCTGGCCGTCACATTCACCAACAAGGCCGCGCGGGAGATGCGCGAGCGTGTCGGCGCGTTGCTGGGGGTGCCGACCGAGGGATGGTGGATGGGCACCTTCCATTCGCTGGCCGCCCGGATCCTGCGCGAGAACGCCGACCAGGCCGGCCTCAAGCCCAACTTCACCATCCTGGACACCGACGACCAGATCCGCCTGATCAAGCAACTGCTCGAAGCGGCGGGGATCGACGACAAGAAATGGCCGGCGCGGGTGCTCGCCGGGGTCATCGACCGCTGGAAGGACCGGGCACTGACGCCCGACAAGCTGAAGGCCGAGGACGCGGGCGACGTGGCCGGTGGGCGCATGGTGACGCTCTACCGCGCCTACCAGGAGCGGCTGCGCAACCTCAACGCCTGCGACTTCGGCGACCTGCTGCTGCACAACATCACGATCTTCCAGAACGACGCCGACGTGCTGGAGCGCTACCAGCAGAAGTTCCGCTACCTGCTGGTGGACGAGTACCAGGACACCAACGTCGCCCAGTACCTATGGCTGCGCCTTCTGGCCCAGGCCCACCGCAACCTGTGCTGCGTGGGCGACGACGACCAGTCCATCTACGGCTGGCGGGGCGCGGAGGTCGGCAACATCCTGCGGTTCGAGAACGACTTCCCCGGCGCCGTGGTGATCCGGCTGGAGGAGAACTACCGCTCGGCCGGCCATATCCTGGCCGCCGCATCGGGCGTCATCGCCCAGAACCGGGGGCGCCTGGGCAAGACCTTGTGGACCCGCGCCGACATGGGCGAGCCCGTCCGCGTCCGCGGCGTCTGGGACGGCGAGGACGAGGCGCGCTGGGTCGGCGAGGAGATCGAGAGCTTCCAGCGCAAGGGCGTGCCGCTGGGCGAGATCGCGGTGCTGGTGCGCGCCGGCTTCCAGACCCGCGAGTTCGAGGAACGCTTCATCACGCTCGGCCTGCCCTACCGTGTGGTCGGCGGCCCGCGCTTCTACGAGCGGCAGGAAATCCGGGACGCGCTGGCCTATTTCCGCGTGGTCAACAGCCCCGACGACGATCTGGCGTTCGAACGCATCATCAACGTCCCCAAACGCGGCATCGGCCCGGCCGCGCTCCAGCAGCTCCACCAGACGGCACGCGCACTCGGCGTTCCCTTGACGGAGGCGGCATGGCGGCTGGCCGAGACGGACGAGCTGAAGCCCAAGCTCCGCCAGACCGTGCGCCAACTGCTGCAGGACATCGCCCGCTGGCGCGAGGCACTGGCCCGCATGCCGCACACCGAGGTCGCCAAGGCGATCCTGGACGAGTCCGGCTACACCGCCATGTGGCAGGCGGACAAGAGCCCCGAGGCGCCCGGCCGCCTGGAAAACCTAAAGGAACTGGTGGCCGCGCTGGCCGAGTTCGACAACCTGAACGGGTTCCTGGAGCATGTCAGCCTGGTGATGGAGGCGGCCGACCAGGCGCCCGGCGACCAGGTCACGCTGATGACCCTGCACAGCGCCAAGGGCCTGGAATTCGATGTGGTGTTCCTGCCCGGCTGGGAGGAAGGCGTCTTCCCGAACCAGCGGGCGCTCGACGAGAACGGCGTCGCCGGGCTGGAGGAGGAGCGGCGGCTGGCCTATGTCGGCCTGACCCGGGCGCGCAAGGTGGCCGTCATCAGCCATGCCGCCAACCGGCGGGTCTACGGCACCATGCAGACGTCCATCCCCTCCCGCTTCGTGGACGAATTGCCCAAGGACCATGTGGTGGCCGAAGCCGATCCCGGCCTGTACGCGGGCACTTCGGGCGGCTACGGGGCCGGGTTCGGCGGTGGGTACGCCGGTGGATACGGGGGCGGCGGGTACGGCGGCGGGGGCGGCTTCGGCGCGTTCAACCGCATGTCGGCCGGCTTCCGCGGCCAGCGGCAGCCGGCCGGCGGGCGCGGGTCCGGCACCACCATCGAGGGCACCGCCCACGAGGTCCGGCCCCGCGCCCGGCCGACCAAGGCCTTCGCCGTGGGCGACCGCGTCTTCCACCAGAAGTTCGGCTACGGCACCGTGGCCACGGTCGAGGAGGACAAGCTGGAGATCGCATTCGACGTGGCCGGCACGAAGAAGGTGATCGACAGCTTTGTGAAGCCCGCCGCGGACGCCGGATGAGGCGTGGCGCGAAGGGGGCGCGACTTCACGGGCGGGAGCGTGTATTCAGCACAAACCCGAATGCGAACGCAGGTCATCCATGAGCGTCCAATGGCATAGCGGCGTCTGGCGAATCGCCACGGTGGTCCCCGTGGCGGCGGCCGCGGCCTTCACCGAACTGGTGTCCCAACATGCCGAGGCGGTGGCCTGTGTCGAGGCCGACCCGGACGGCGTGCAGTGGCTGGTGGAAGGGACGACCCGGCGGCAACCGGACCGCGCGGCCATCGACGCGGACGTGATGCTGGTGTGCATGGCCCTGGGCATCGAGGATCCCGGCATCGACGTCGAGAGCCTGCCGCCCACCGATTGGCTGGCCTGGTCGCTGGCCGGCTTCCCGCCGATCCTGGCGGGACGGTTCTTCATCTACGGATCCCATTACGAGGGCCGGGTGCCGCCCGGACGCGTGGGGTTGCGCATCGATGCCGCCATGGCCTTCGGCACGGGCGAACACGGATCGACCCGCGGCTGCCTGCTGGCGCTCGACCGGCTGGCCAAGGGCCGGCGCCCTGCCCGCGTGCTCGACATGGGCTGCGGGTCGGGCATTCTCGCCATCGCCGCGTCCAAGATGTGGCGGATGCCGGCGCTGGGCGTGGACATCGACCCGATTTCGGTGTCCCAGGCGCGGCGCAACGGACGCCGGAACCAGGCCGGCGCCAAGCTGCGCTTCGCCTGCGGCGACGGCTACACCACCCCGGCCGTGGGCCGGGCCGGGCAGTACGATCTGGTGTTCGCCAACATCCTGGCCCGCCCGCTGGTGCGGATGGCCCCCAAGTTGAAGCGGCACCTGAAGCCCGGCGGAACGGCGATCCTGTCCGGCCTGCTCGCGCGGCAGGAGCGGATGGTCCTGGCCGGGCACCGTGCGCAGGGATTGGTGCTGGCCGAACGCCACACCGTCGGCGACTGGCGCACCCTGGTCCTGCGCCGCCGGGGACGGGCGGTCCCGAAAAGCTAAGGGCGGCCGCAACGGGACCGCGCGCCCCCTGTTCCAGGGGGGCCACGCCGACACAGGCGGACACCGAGGGAGGATGCCATGGGCATTTCGGTCGTCCACGAGGCTGCGCAGTACCGGATGATCACCGACGGCAACGGGCGGTATGCGGTGATCGAGGTGCGCAACGGCCTCGTGTACTCGCTCCATCCGCGCGACCGCCGCGAGGCTCCCGACACCCCGGAAGGGATGGCGGCCGTCGCCGCGGACCAATGGTGCGACCACCAGAAGGCCGGAACCCGGTTCGTCGAAATGCTGCGGAACGAAACGCGCTACGCCGAAACGATCTGGTGAACGCCCCGGCCCTGCAAACGCGAAGGGCGGCACCCCAACGGGATGCCGCCCCAAGCAGACCTGTCTGTGAAACGTGCCGAAGCGCGCTTCGCGCTTAGGCAGCCTTGCTCGACTGGTTCTCGTTCGCACCCCGGCCCAGTTCGAAATCGCCAGCGGCGACGCTGTAGATCATCGAGCGGTTCAGGCCGATGTCCGAGAGCGCACGATCGTCGAGCTTCATCAGTTCGTCGACGGTGCGGCGGCGGTCGGCGCGGCGCTTCAGCGCCTCGCGGATGCCGTGGAAGATGCCGGCGAACAAAGCACCGACGGCCTTCGCCCGCATCTCGCGCGCACGGGTTTCGAATTCCATCGTGCCGATGCGGCCCTCCGCCGACATCTCACGCGCGACGGTGTTGGTGGCCATGTTGTTCATCCTATTTTGCATATTTCAATGCAGCGGTCCGCTGCACACCGTTGATATGATGCATTTCCACTCGCGCGAGGAGACATGTATTTCGCAGCGCAGCAATGCCCCTTGCGCATACATTAACCAATCAGTCATGCGTTGAAAAACGAATCACCGCGGCTTGCACGGGCGCCTGCAGAGGACATAGCCTCACGGCTCCATCGAGAAGCGAAGGTTGAGGGTCATGGCCGCACAGGGTTCCGCGTACCGAGGCGACGAGCATTTGGCCGCGCTGCTGCGTGACAGCCAAGTGGGACGGAAGGTCGAGGAGGTTCGGGATCTTGTGGCAGGCGTGGCGGCCGCGCCGTCGGCGACCGACCCGCGGGCTTGGCTCGTCCTGGTCGGGTCCAACCTGTCGCCGGACCTGGAAGCGCAACTGCTGGCGCTGCGGGATATGCTGGCCGCTCCGAAGCCGCCGCTGGCTGCCGCGACCCGTCTTGCAAACCTTCGCGCCGAATTGGCCCGCCAGGGTCTCGACGGCTTCGTCATCCCCTATTCCGACGAGCACCAGGGCGAATACATCCCCGCACGCGCCCGGCGCCTGGCATGGCTGACCGGCTTCACCGGATCCGCCGGCACGGCCGTGGTCCTGGGCGACTCCGCCGCCGTGTTCGTCGACGGGCGCTACACCCTTCAGGTCCGCGCCCAGGTGCCGGCCGATCTGTACGAGTATCGGCACCTTGTGGAGGAGTCGCATACCGAGTGGGCGGCGCGAAGCCTGCCGCGGGGGGGCCGGCTGGGCTACGACCCGCGCCTGCACACCATCGGCTGGGTCGAGAAGGCGAAGACGGAGTTGGACCGCATCGGCGGTCAACTCGTCGCGGTGGACCGGAACCCGGTCGATGCCGTCTGGACGGACCAGCCGCCGGCCCCCATCAGCCCCGTGGTCCCGCACGATGTGCGCCATGCCGGCAAGCCTTCCGCCGAAAAGCGCGAGGAATTGGCCATGGCCCTTCGGGACGCGGGCTGCGCGGCGGCGGTGCTGACCCAGGCGGAGTCCGTGGCCTGGCTGCTGAATGTCCGGGGCGCGGACGTCCCCCACACGCCGCTGCCGCTGGCCAATGCGATCCTGCGCGACGACGGCACGGTCGACCTGTTCATCGACCGGCGCAAGCTGTCGCCGGGACTTGAAGCGCATCTGGGCAACACCGTTGCCATCCAGCCGCCGGAAACGCTTGGCCCGGCGCTGGAAGCCCTGGGCCGGACCGGGGGCAAGGTCCGCGTTGATCCCGCCACGGCCAATGCCTGGGTGTTTGAACGGTTGCACAAGGGCGGCGCCCAACCGGTCCGCGAAACCGATCCCTGCGCCCTGCCGCGGGCATGCAAAAACCCGGTCGAGCAGGAAGGCTCCCGCCAAGCCCATATGCGCGACGCCGGTGCCGTCGCGCGCTTCATGCATTGGATCTCGCAGGTCGGCCCGACCGGCGAAGTGGACGAGATCGACGCGGCCGAGCACCTGCGCAGGCTGCGGGCCGAGGATCCGCTGTTCCGCGACATCAGCTTCGACACCATCTCGGGCGCGGGCCCGAATGGAGCCATCGTCCACTACCGGTCGACGCCCGAGACCAACCGGCGGATCGAGACGGGATCCCTGTACCTCGTGGACAGCGGCGCCCAGTACCTGGACGGTACCACGGACATCACCCGCACCATCGCCATCGGCACCCCGACGCCGGAAATGCGTCGGCGCTTCACTCTGGTCCTCAAGGGGCACATCGCCCTTTCCACCACCCGCTTCCCCAAGGGCACGACGGGCTCGCAGCTCGATGCCCTGGCGCGGCAATTCCTGTGGCAGGAAGGGTTGGACTACGACCATGGCACGGGCCACGGCGTCGGAAGCTACCTGGGTGTCCACGAGGGGCCGGCGCGTATCGCCAAGCAGCCGAACACCATCCCCCTCGAACCCGGCATGATCCTGTCGAACGAACCCGGCTACTACAAGGCCGGCGCCTACGGGATCCGGATCGAAAACCTCGTCCTCGTCCAGCCCTGCACGGAGCTGCCGGATGCGGAACGGCCGATGCTGTGCTTCGAGACGCTTACCCTGGCGCCGATCGACCGCAACCTCGTGGAACCCGGCCTTTTGACCGCGCGGGAGGCGGCGTGGCTGGACGCGTACCATGCGCGGGTCCGGGCCGCCCTGTCGGGCCGACTGCCCGCCGATACCGAGGCATGGCTGGCCGGGGCGACGGCCCCGATCGCGCCCCTGGTCGCACCCGGCGCGTAACACGCCGGAAAAACGGGCCGGGAAATCGGGGGCGGCTCAGGTCACGCTGGTGCCGACGACGTCGATCTCGGCGGGTTCGGCCACCACCCAGCCCCTGACCTGGGGGAAACGCCGGGCGAACCCCTCCGCCGCCGCATTGGCGGAGGGTGCCCACAGGATGTACCGGCGGCCAAGCCGCCATCCGCGCGCGGCCGGATGGTCGGGCCGGTCGTCGGCCCGGGTCGGGTTGGTAACGGTGGCGACGTAGCATTTGTCGCCCCGCGCCCACCGGTCCGTGGCGACGATCAGGTGGCTGTTGCGCTCAAGCTGCGCCAGATGCAGGCGGTTGCGCAGCTCCTCGATGCCGGTCTCGAACGTGGTGAGCTGCTCCTCGATCGTCTGGGCTTCCTGGCGGAGCGCATCCGTCTGCCCATCGGTTTCCGCAATCACTTCCTTCAGGCGCTCGATCTTCACCTGGGCCTGCTCGATGCGGGTGCGCGCCAGGACGATCCGTCCGGAAAGCCTGAGGCCGAGGACCGCGATCATGATCCATCCGATCAGGATCCCGACGAGGATGACGGCTTCGGTGAAATGCACGGCGGCCCCCCTCAGTCCGAAGCCGGCCTTACGGCGATGATGCGGTAGCCGCTGGAGGGCGGATACTTCAATTCCAGCAGCTCCCGAGCGCGCTCCTGGGTTGCCGCATGGATGTCCACGCGCTGGGGCGACGTCCAGATCGGATTCAGCGGCATGGTGCCCGGACCATCGGGCTTCGGGACTTCCGACTGCCGGTTTATCATCATGGCCGTGAACAGGTTGCCGGAGCGGTTGAAGTCGTCCCCGGCCTCGTGGACCACGATGGGCAAACGGCTGCCGGCGCTCGCGAGCTTGCGCTCGACCATCTGGAATTCGTTCCCCAGCTTGCGGCGCCGCGCTTCCAGACTGTTCCGGGTCTCCTGCGCGCGCATGCGCCGGTTCTCGGCCGCACGGTAGGACGCCTGGTGGTCGGCCACTTCCGCCAGCAGACGGCTGTATCCCGACCGTTGCAGCACCAGCGACGGCAGCATGGTGTACAGGCCGACCGCCAGGACCAGCGCCACCAACGTGACCATGCCCAGGATGATGACGAAGCCCAATGCCGAAGCCCTTCCAGTCCCGGCCCTGGCGCGCCCAAGCGCAGGGCCCCCGCCGCAACGCGCAAAGGCGGCACGATTCAATTAGGGTTACACCCTAAGCATGGGCTTTGGAATGCGAATGCCGCAACCGCCTCGCGGCAATGCCGCCCAGGCCGGGCGCCGTGCGGCATTGCCGCCCCTGAGGGCGCGCGATAGCCTCTCCACGGCACCCCTGGCGAGGCCCCATGCGCCGAATCGAAATCTCCGACGCGCCTGATCGTGGCAACGCTCCGGATGCGGTGGAGCGCTTCGAGCCGGATGGCGATGCCGCCGAGATTGCCGCGGTGATCCATCACGCCTTCTCCGCGTACGAAGGCCGCTTGGTGCCCCAACCCGGCGCCCTGCGCGAGGATGCGGCGAGCGTGGCCGCCCGACTGCGGACGCAGACCTGTTTCGTGGTTCGCCGCAACGGCGGAATCGTCGGCTGCGCCTTTGCGGAACAGAGGGGCGATGCGCTCCATCTCGGTCGCCTTGCGGTCCGGCCGGAGGCGCGTGGGCGCGGGGTGGCCGGCACCCTGATCCGCAGGATCGAGGCGGAGGCCCGCGAACAGGGGCTGGCCCGACTGACGCTGGGCGTACGGCTCGCGCTGCCGGACAACATCCGCCTGTTCGAGCGTCACGGCTTCCGCGAGCTCGCGCGCGAAGCACATGCCGGCTTCACGGAGCCGACGATCCTGCAGATGGAAAAGCGGCTGGCGTGATGCGCGGTCAGGGTAACGGGAGGCTCAACCGCCGGCCAGATCCAGCCATTCCTGCTCGGTGAGGATCGGGATGCCCAGTTCCAGCGCCTTGGCCGCCTTCGAACCCGCATCCTCGCCGGCCACCACATAGTCGGTCTTCTTCGACACCGACCCGGCGACCTTGGCCCCCAGGGCTTCGGCCCGCGCCTTCGCCTCGTCGCGGCTCATGGTGGTCAGCGTGCCGGTGAACACCACGGTCTTGCCGGCGACCGGCGACCCGGCCGCAACGGCGGGCCGTTCGGCCGGCCGCACGTTCGTCACCTGTCCGCGCAGGTCGGCCACGGCCTCGCGGTTGTGGGTCTCGCCGAAGAACAGCACGATGTCGTCGGCGACGCTCATGCCGATCTGCTCGATCGAGCAAAGCTCGGCATAGCGTGGCCCCACCAGTTCCGGCTTGGCGGCGTCGGGCTTGGCCGCCCGTTCGGCGGCGGCCTCGATCATTGCCGCGATCCAGGTGTCCACATCGCCGTAATGGCGGGCGATCAGCTTGGCGGTCGCTTCGCCCACCTGCCGGATGCCCAGCCCGTAGATGAAGCGGTGGAAGTCGAGCGTCCGGCGCGCCTCGATGGCCGCGAACAGCTTGTTGACCGAGGTCTCGCCCCATCCCTTGCGCTTCTGCAGCGGGTTCAGGCGCCACTCGGTCTCGTTCTTCCCCTTCAGGCGGTAGATGTCCGCGGGCGTACGGATGGCGCCCATTTCGAAGAACATGCGGATCTGCTTGTCGCCCAGCCCCTCGATGTCGGCCGCCCCCCGGCTGGCGTAGTGGATCAGGCGTTCGACCTGCTGGAACGGGCAGCGCAGTTCGCCGGTGCAGCGGCGCGCGACCTCGCCGTCCAAGCGGACGGTCTCCGTTTGCAACGGGCATGGGCAATGGGTCGGCGGCGCCCAGGGTTGCGCGTCCGGCGGGCGCTTGTCCGGAACGGCACAGACCACCTGGGGAATGACGTCGCCGGCGCGCTGAATGATGACGTGATCGCCCGCCCGCACGTCCTTGCGCGCGATCTCATCCTCGTTGTGCAGGGTGGCGCGGCCGACGACCACGCCGCCGACCGTGATCGGTTCCAGGATCGCCACCGGGTTCATCGTGCCGGTGCGCCCGACGCTGATCTCGATCGCCTTCAGCACCGTTTCGGCCTGTTCGGCCGAGAACTTGTGCGCAATGGCCCAGCGCGGCGCCCGGCTGACGAAGCCCAGCCGCTGCTGCCAGTCCAGCCGGTTGATCTTGTACACGACCCCGTCGATGTCGAACGGCAACTCCGCCCGCATCCCCCCGATCCGGGCGTAATGGGCCAGAAGCGCATCCACGTCCGCGAACAGGTCGGAAAAGGCGGGCAGGACGAAGCCGAACGACTCCAGCCGCTGGCGGCACGCCCACTGGGTGCCGCCCAACGGGTCGGACACCTCGCCCCAGGCATAGCCGAAGAAGCGCAGCGGACGACGGGCGGTGACGGACGGGTCGAGCTGGCGCAGTGAGCCGGCGGCACCGTTGCGCGGATTCGCCAACGTCTTCTCGCCGCGCGCCGCCAGCCGTTCGTTGAGGGCAAGGAAGTCCTGGCGGGTCATGTAGACCTCGCCGCGCACCTCCAGCACGTCGGGCGGTGTCCCGGCCAGGCGTTTGGGAACGTCCTGGATGGTCCGCACATTGGCGGTGACGTCCTCGCCCTCGGTCCCGTCGCCGCGGGTGGCGGCCTGCACCAGCTCGCCGCGCTCGTAACGCAGCGAGCAGGACAGGCCGTCGATCTTCGGCTCGGCCACGACCTCCACCGGCGTGTCGGCCGGCAGGCCCAGGAAGCGGCGCACCCGGCCCATGAAGTCGCGCACATCGTCGCCGCTGAAGGCATTGCCGAGCGAGAGCATGGGCACGCGGTGCCGGACCTTGCCGAACCCGGACTGCGGCGCGGCCCCCACCCTGCGGCTCGGGCTGTCGGGGCGGACCAGCTCGGGGAAGCGCGCCTCGATGGCGTCGTTGCGCCGCTTCAGGGCGTCGTAGTCGGCGTCGGAGATCTCCGGCGCGTCCATCTGGTGGTACAGCCGGTCGTGGTGCGCGATCTCGGCCGCCAGACGCGCCAGCTCGGCGGCGGCCTCCTCGACCGTCAACGCATCGACCGGGGCGGACGCTACGGCGACGGCGGTCATCGGCCCTGCTCCGCCAGCGCCCCGCTTTCGATCAGGCGCGCGGCGGCGGCCCGCGCCTCCTCGGTGATGGAGGCGCCGGACAGCATGCGCGCGATCTCCTCCTGGCGTTCGGACCGCGGCAGCTCCACCACCTCGGTGACGGCACGGCCGGCGGCCTCGCGCTTCTGGACGCGGAAATGATGGGTGCCGCGGGCGGCGACCTGCGGGCTGTGGGTGACCACCAGCACCTGCAGGGTGCGGCCCAACCGCGCCAGCCGTTCGCCCACCGCGTCGGCCACCGCCCCGCCGATGCCGGTGTCCACCTCGTCGAACACCAGGGTCGGGACCGGGCTGGTCCGGGCCATCACCACCTTGATCGCCAGTGTGAAGCGGGCCAGTTCGCCGCCCGAGGCGATCTTGTTCATGGGCCCGGCGGGGGCACCGGGGTTGGTGGACACCAGGAACTGCACGCGGTCGATGCCGTGCGGTCCCCAATCGGCCTCGGGCAAGGGGACCACCTCGGTCGTGAAGACGGCGCGGCCGAGCTTCAGCGGCGCCAGTTCGGTGGCCACGTCCTTGTCCAGCCCCGCCGCCGCCTTCCTGCGGGCCGCGGACAGGCCGGTGGCAAGCTCCAGGTACGCCGCGCGGGCCGCCGCGGCTTCCTTGGCCAGGCGCTGGACGGCATCGCCCTGCCCTTCGACCAGCGACAGGCGCCGGGCCAGATCGTCGCGCAGCGCCGGCAGGGCATCGACCGTGACGCCATGCTTGCGGGCCGCCGCCCGCAGGTCGAACAGCCGTTCCTCGATCCGGTCCAGCGATTGGCCGCCCTCGTCGAAGTCGCTGGACAGGCCCTGCACCGCCCGCTCGGCCTCGGCCACCTCGTCGGCGGCGCGGTCGAGTGCGGCCAGAATCGGCTCGATCCGGCCACCGGCCTTGTCGGCCACCCGGCCCAGCACCTTGGACGCGTTCAACAGCGCCCGCGCCGCGCCGCGGTCGCCGCCCAGTTCGGATGCGGACTGGGACAAGGCCTCCAGCAGCTTCTCGCGGTGCTGGAGGATGGCCCGCGTCTCGGACAGGCGCTCCTCCTCGCCCTCTTCCGGTGCGAGCTGGTCGAGTTCCTGCACCGCATGGCGCAGGTAATCCTGCTCGGCCTCCGCCCGGACGAGATCCTCGGCCGCGCGCGCGCGCGCGTCCTCGAGCTGCCGCCACGCCCGGTACGCGGCCGTCGTGCGCTCGGCATCGGGGACAAGGCCGGCGAAGGCGTCCAGAAGGCCGCGGTGGGTCCGCGGGTCGAGAAGGCCGTGGGTGTCGAACTGCCCGTGCACCTCGACCAGGGTTTCCCCCAGCCGGCGCAGCAGGCCCACGCCCACCGGCTGGTCGTTCACATAGCAGCGCGACCGTCCGTCCACCGACAGCACCCGGCGCAGCACCAGCGTCCCATCGGCTCCGGCGTCCACGTCCTGCTCGCGCAGCACGTCGAAGACCGGGTGGTCGGAGGGCAGCTGGAACTCGGCGGTGACGGAGGCCTGCTCGGCGCCGTGACGCACGAGCGCGCTGTCGCCCCGCCCGCCCATGGCGAGGCCGAGCGCGTCCAGCAGGATGGATTTGCCCGCCCCCGTCTCGCCGGTGAGAACACAGAGCCCCTGTGCGAAGGACAGGGTCAGCCGGTCGATGAGGACGATGTCGCGGACCGCGAGTGTGACGAGCATCCGCCGCGGTGCCTTAGAAGAACACGCTCCGCCACAGGCGGCCGAGCCACGAACCGTCGCCCGGGGGCGGGGCGGCGGCGCCTTCGGCCATCAGGCGGTAGCTGTCGGTGTACCATTCGCTGCCCGGGAAATTGTGTCCCAGCACCGCGGCGGTGATCCGGGCCTCCGGCTCCAGGCCCAGCGCCACGTACGACTCGATCAGCCGGTGCAGCGCCTCGGGCACCTGGTTGGTGGTCTGGTAGAACTCCACCACCCGGCGGAAGCGGTTGATGGCCGCGTGGTGCTGGCCGCGGCGCAGGTAGTACCGGCCGACCTCCATCTCCTTGCCCGCCAGATGGTCCAACGTCAGGTCGAGCTTGAGGGCGGCGTCGCGGGCGTATTCGGACGCGGGAAAGCGCTGGACCACCTCGGTCAGGGTCTGGCGGGCCTGTTCGGTGACGCGCTGGTCCCGGCGCGGGTCCTGGATCTGCTCGTAATAGCAGAGCGCGCGCAGATAATAGGCGTAGTCGATCCGCTCGTTGCCGGGGTTGAGCTGGATGAACCGCTCGAGCGCGTTGATCGCCTCGTCGTAGCGCTGCGCCTCGTACTGCGCATAGGCGGACATGAGCTGCGCCCGCACGGCCCAGGGGCTGTACGGGTGCTGGCGGTCCACCTCCTCGAAGGTCTGGGCGGCCCGGCGGTACTCGCCCTGCTGAAGCAGCGAGGAGGCTTCGTTGTAGATCTGCTCCACCGGCCGCTCGACATAGGCCTCCTCCTTGGTGGAGGAGCAAGCGGCAAGCACAAGGAGGAGGGCGGCGGCGGAACCGCGGAGGCTTCGGCGGATGATCATCGTCTGTCACGGCTCGTTGGGCGGCCACTCGGCCACCTTATTCGGCCCTTATAGCACGGCCGCGGCGGCATCATCCCCCGAATTGGGGCGTCGTCGGGGCGGGTGCAAAGGGCCTTGTCGTCGCGCCGCGCGGGCCTCACGCGGCCTCGATGAACCCGCCCGCCTGACGTGCCCATAGCCGGGCATAGGCACCGCCGCGCGCCACCAGTTTGGCATGGGTGCCCTCCTCCGCGATGCGGCCGTGCTCCAACACGACGATCCGGTCCATGCCGGTGATCGTGCTCAGGCGGTGGGCGATGGCGATCACGGTGCGGCCCTGGAACAGGCGCCACAGTGCTTCCTGGATCAGGTGCTCGCTTTCGCTGTCGAGCGCGGAGGTGGCCTCGTCCAGCACCAGGATGCGGCTGTCCTTCAGCAGCGCCCGGGCGATGGCGATGCGCTGGCGTTCGCCGCCGGACAGTTTGATGCCCTGCTCGCCCACCACGGTGTCGTAACCGGTCGGGCGGCGCCGGATGAACTCGTGGCAATGGGCGTTCTGGGCCGCCTGCATTACCTCGGCGTCCACGGCCCCCAGCCGGCCGTAGCGGATGTTGTCGCGGATCGGGCGGTGGAAGACGCCCGGCTGTTGCGGGACCTCCGAAATCGCCGCGTTGACCGAGTCCCACGTCGCGAGCGCAATGTCCTGCCCGTCGATCAGGATCCGCCCCGCCTGGGGGTCGTACTGGCGGCGCAGCAGCTTGACGAGCGTGCTTTTCCCGGCCCCCGACGCGCCGACCAGCGCGACCTTCTCGCCCGGCCGGATGTCGAGCGTGAAGTCGCGGAACAGCGGCAGCCCGTCCGGGTGGCTGAAGGCGATGTTCTCGAACCGGATGGCGCCGCGGGTCACGGCCAGCGGCTTGGCGCCGGGCGCGTCGGTGATCTCGTGCGGCTGGGTGACCAGCTCCAATGCCTCGGCCACGGTGCCGATCTGCTCGAAGAAGTCGAGCAGCCGGCTGGACAGGTTCCATACGGTCGTGGACACCTGGGCCGCCAGTGCGAAGACCAGGGCGAAGGCGCCCACGGTCATGGCGCCATCCAGCACGCGCTGGATGGCCAGCCACAGCAGGCCGGTCAGCAGGCCCAGCACGCTCGCACCCTGGAACAGCCGCATCAACACCAGGAACCAGCGCAGCCGGCGCGAGGCCACGCGTTCGGCATCGACGAAGCCGCCCAGGAATTCCCGCTCGAAAGCCACGCGGGCGAAGCCGCGGATCAGGTCGGCGTTGCCGATGGCATCCACCAGCCGGCCGCTCAGGGTCGACATCTGCGTCGACAGTGTGTGCGAAAGCCGGATGCACCGGCTCGCCAGCACGGCGGAGATGCCGATGTAACCAAGCGACCAGACACCCAGGACCATCGCCAATCCGGAGTCCGTGCCCCAAAGCAGGCCGAGACCGACCGCCAGCACCACCACGATGCGGACCGCATCGACGCAGACGATCTCGATCAGGTGGGTCATGGACTGGCCGGCCTGCTTGATCTTCTGGCCGAGCTTGCCCGCGAAGTTGTCCTGGAAGTA
The DNA here is from genome assembly GCA_035645145.1 of Azospirillaceae bacterium. Lineage (GTDB taxonomy): Bacteria > Pseudomonadota > Alphaproteobacteria > Azospirillales > Azospirillaceae > CANGXM01. Next base: position 106,632 of record DASQNC010000048.1, read on the forward strand.
GCGGGGCGAGTGACCGAGCAGGTAGCCGAACAGCAGCTTCTGGGCGAGCGCACGGGCGGTCGGCGACGTGTAGATGTCCGTGATCTGGCAGGCGCGCCACATCAGCGAGCTGCCGAAATAAATGGCGGCGAGCGCCGTGAACGCCCCCACCACCGCGGCCCGGTCGCCCCGGCCCTCCGAAACCGCGGTCAGGCCGTCCACCACCCGCTTCAGCGCATAGCCCTCGAACGATTCGACCCCCTGGGCGAGCATCGCGAAGACGATCAGCAGCAGCAGCCGCCACCGGAGATGGGCGAACGCCATGAACTTCAGGAACGGCCATGGCCGTGTCGGCAACGATGCCACCGGCTCGACGTCGGCGGCGCGCATCTCGGGGTCGGGCTTCGACAGCACCGCGTGCCGCCAGGGTGCGGCTCGAAACATCACGGAGAGCATGGGCTGCCTCGCGGTGGGCGCGGACCGCGCCCGGGAATACCACCAGCGGGCCAGATTCCGCGGGACGGGTCAAGGGTGATAAATCCGGGGTCGGATGCATTTTCCAAAGATTGGGCGCCCCGATGGGTGCCGTTGGCCCTTCGCGCAGTTGATCGCACATAAAGATATCTTTATATCGGTATGCAGCGCATGCAGGCTGCGCAGCACACCTTTTGGGAGAGTCCGGTCATGACCCGTGAGGACCGCATCGCCGCCCTGAAACGCGCCGCGGCCGAGCGCATCCTGGTGCTGGACGGGGCCATGGGATCGCTGCTCCAGGGCTGCGGGCTGGAAGAGGCGGACTTCCGCGGCACGCGGTTCGCCGGCTGGCCCAAGGACCTGAAGGGCAACAACGACATCCTTTGCCTGACACGTCCGGACATCATCCGCGGGATCCACGACCAGTACCTGGACGCGGGCGCCGACATCATCGAAACCAACACCTTCAACGCCACGCGCATCTCCCAGGCCGACTACGGCATGGAAGACCACGCGCGGGAGATCAACATGGCCGGCGCCCGCCTTGCCCGGGAAGCGGCCGACGCCGCCATGGCCCGCGACGGCCGGGTGCGGTGGGTGGCCGGGGCCCTCGGGCCGACCAGCCGCACCGCGTCCATTTCGCCCGACGTGAACGACCCGGGCTACCGCGGCGTCACCTTCGACGAGTTGGAGGCCGCCTACCGCGAGGAAGCCGAGGGGCTGATCGAGGGCGGGGCCGATCTGCTGGTGGTCGAAACCATTTTCGACACCCTCAACGCCAAGGCCGCCATCTTCGCCATCGACACCCTGTTCGACGAAACGGGGATCCGCCTGCCGGTCATCATCTCGGGCACGATCACCGACCGTTCCGGCCGCACCCTGTCGGGGCAGACCACGGAAGCGTTCTGGAACTCGGTGCGCCACGCCCGGCCCTTCGCCATCGGCCTGAACTGCGCGCTGGGGGCCGATCTGATGAAGCCCTACATCCAGGAACTGTCCCGGGTCGCCGAAGCGCCGGTCTCGGCGTACCCCAACGCCGGCCTGCCCAACGAATTCGGTGCCTACGACGAAACGCCCGAGCAGACGGCCGCGCACCTGTCCGCCTGGGCGCGCGAAGGGCTGGTGAACATCGTCGGCGGCTGCTGCGGCACCACGCCCGACCACATCCGCGCCATCGCCGAAGGGGTGCGGGGCCTGGCGCCCCGCGCTCCGGCCGACCGCCCCGCCCGCATGCGCCTCGCCGGCCTCGAGCCGTTCGAGATCCCCGCATTCTGACGCCCGCCCGCGACGCAAGGTCCCGACCGATGAGTGAACCGATCCGCATCTTCGTCAATGTCGGCGAGCGCACGAACGTCACCGGATCCGCCAAGTTCCGCAAGCTGATCGTGGACGGCAACTACGAGGCCGCCCTGGAGGTCGCCCGTCAGCAGGTGGAAAGCGGCGCCCAGGTGATCGACGTCAACATGGACGAAGGCATGCTGGACAGCGAGGCCGCCATGGTCCGCTTCCTGCGCCTGATCGCGGCCGAGCCCGACATCTCCCGCGTGCCGATCATGATCGACAGTTCCAAGTGGAGCGTGATCGAGGCCGGGCTGAAGAACGTCCAGGGCAAGGCGATCGTCAACTCGATCTCCCTCAAGGAGGGCGAGGAGCCGTTCGTCCACCACGCCAAGCTGGTGCGCCGCTACGGCGCGGCCGTGGTCGTGATGGCCTTCGACGAGGTCGGCCAGGCCGACACCGCCGCCCGCAAGTTCGAGATCTGCCAGCGGTCCTACGACATCCTCGTGAACCGGGTCGGAATCCCGCCCGAGGACATCATCTTCGACCCCAACATCTTCGCGGTCGCCACCGGCATCGAGGAGCACAACAACTACGCCGTCGACTTCTTCGAGGCGACGCGGCGGATCAAGGCCGAGCTTCCGCACGCGCTGGTGTCGGGCGGCGTGTCGAACGTGTCCTTCTCGTTCCGGGGCAACAACCCGGTCCGCGCCGCCATGCACGCGGTCTTCCTGTACCACGGCATCCGCGCCGGCATGGACATGGGGATCGTGAACGCGGGCGAAATCCCGGTCTACGACGAGATCCCGGCCGAGCTGCGGGAGCGGGTGGAGGATGTCATCCTGAACCGCCGCCCCGACGCCACCGAGCGGCTGGTCGAAATCGCCGACAAGTACAAGCAGGGCGGCGGATCGGGCGGCGGCCGGACGGACGACACGGCCTGGCGCCAGGGCGACGTGCGCGCGCGCCTGTCCCATGCGCTGGTCCACGGCATCGACACCTTCATCGAGACCGACACGGAAGAGGCGCGCCAGACGGTCGAACGGCCGTTGCAGGTGATCGAAGGCCCGCTGATGGACGGCATGAACGTCGTCGGCGACCTGTTCGGCGCCGGAAAGATGTTCCTGCCGCAGGTGGTCAAGTCCGCCCGCGTCATGAAGAAGGCCGTGGCGTACCTTTTGCCCTACATCGAGGAGGAGAAGGCCCGGAACGCGGGCGCCGTCCGGCAGGCGGTCGGCAAGATCCTGATGGCGACGGTCAAGGGCGATGTCCACGACATCGGCAAGAACATCGTGGGCGTGGTCCTGCAGTGCAACAACTTCGAGGTGATCGACCTCGGCGTGATGGTGCCCTGCGCCAAGATCCTGGAGATCGCGCGCAAGGAGAAGGTGGATGCCATCGGCCTGTCCGGCCTGATCACCCCGTCGCTCGACGAGATGGTCTATGTGGCCAAGGAGATGGAGCGCGAAGGCTTCACCATTCCGCTCCTGATCGGCGGGGCCACGACGTCCAAGGTGCACACCGCCGTCAAGATCGCCCCCAACTACAGCGGCCCCGTCGTCTATGTGCAGGACGCCAGCCGCGCGGTCGGCGTGGTGCAGGCGCTGCTCAGTCCCGACCAGCGCGACGGCTATGCGGCGACGATCCGGGCCGAGTACCAGAAGATCCGCGACAACCACGCGGCGGCCCAGTTGACCAAGCGCCGTCTGCCATTGGCCGCCGCGCGCGCCAACAAGGCCAAGCTCGACTGGGCGGCATACAAGCCGGAACAGCCGGGTTTCCTGGGCACCCGGATCTTCGAGACCTACGATCTGGCCGAACTGACCACCCGCATCGACTGGAAGCCCTTCTTCGCGACCTGGGAACTCGCCGGCAACTTCCCGGCCATCCTCGACGACCCGGTGGTGGGCGAGGCGGCGCGCAGCCTCTACAACGATGCGCAGGCCATGCTCCAGCGCATGATCGGCGAAGGGTGGACCGTGCCCCGTGCGGTCGTGGGCTTCTGGCCCGCCAACACGGTGGACGAGGACGATATCGAGGTCTACGCCGACGAGCACCGCAACCGCGCCATCGCCCGGCTGCACACGCTGCGCCAGCAGATGTGGCGGGACACCGGGCGCGACCGGGCGAATTTCGCACTCGCCGACTTCATCGCCCCCAAGGGCAGCGGCGTGGCGGACTGGATCGGCGCCTTCGTGGTCACCGCCGGCTCCGGGATCGAGGAGAGGGCGGCCGAGTTCGAAGCCGCCCAGGACGACTACAGCAGCATCCTGGTCAAGGCGCTGGGCGACCGTCTGGCCGAAGCCTTCGCCGAGCGCATGCACGAGCGCGTGCGCAAGGAGTTGTGGGGTTATGCGGCGGGCGAGGATCTGACCAACGAGCAGTTGATCCGCGAGGAATACCGCGGCATCCGCCCAGCCCCCGGCTATCCGGCCTGCCCCGACCACACGGAAAAACGCACCCTGTTCGATCTCCTGCGGGCCGAGGCGAACGCCGGGGTGAACCTGACGGAGAGCTTCGCGATGACGCCGGCCTCCTCGGTGTCGGGCTGGTACTTCGCCCATCCCGAAGCGAAGTACTTCGGCGTCGGCAAGATCGAGCGGGATCAGGTCGAGGACTACGCCCGCCGCAAGGGCGTGCCGCTGGACCGCATGGAACGCTGGCTTGCGCCGATCCTGAACTACGACCCCGAGATGGCGAACCGCGCATCGGAAGCGGCAGCTTAGGCAAACGCAAGCGCGGCCCGGTCCATTGGACCGGGCCGCGCTCCGTCGGATCCCCTCCCCCCAACCTTGGCGGGCCTCACCGCGGCGGGAGAGGGCTTGTCCGCGGGTGCGCCCGAAACCCTCTCATCAGGCCGCCTGCGCGTCCGCCTTCTGCTTCAGGCCCAGCATCCGGCAGATGGCCACCGTCAGCTCGGCCCGGTTCAAGGTGTAGAAGTGGAAGTGGTCCACGCCTTCGGCCTGGAGGCGGCGGCACTGGTCCACCGCCACCTTGGCGGCAACCATCTGGCGGCACTCGGGGTCGTTGTCCAGGCCGTCGAACAGGTCGGCGAACCAGCCCGGGACCTGGCAATTGCACTTCTCGCCGAACTCGACCGCCTTGGCGAAGTTGGTGATCGGCAGGATGCCGGGGACGATCGGGATGTTGATGCCGGCCGCCGCCGCCCTGTCCCGGAAGCGCAGGAAGGCGTCGTCGTCGAAGAAGAACTGGCTGATGGCGCGGGTCGCCCCCGCGTCGCACTTGCGCTTCAGGTTGTCCAGGTCGACTTCGGGCGACGGAGCCTCGGGGTGGGTTTCGGGGAAGGCCGCAACCGAAATTTCGAAATCGGCGATCCGCTTCAATCCCGCCACCAGATCGACCGCATAGGCGTAGCCGCCCGGGTGCGGGACATAGCCGCGCCCGCCCAGGCCGCCGGTACCGTCCACGCCCGGCGGCGGATCGCCGCGCAGGGCGACGATGTGCCGGATGCCCGCGTCCCAGTAGGTCCGCGCAATGGCATCGATCTCCTCACGGGTGGCGGCCACGCAGGTCAGGTGGGCCGCCGCCGGGATGCCGGTCTCCGCCTGGATCCGGGTAACGGTGGCGTGGGTGCGCTCGCGGGTCGAGCCGCCGGCGCCATAGGTCACCGACACGAAGGCCGGGCCGATCGGCGCGAGCCTGCGGATCGATGCCCACAGGCTCTCCTCCATCTTCTCCGTCCGGGGCGGGAAGAATTCGAAGCTGACCGTCGGCAAACGCTGGGTGCTCATCGCGTCTCTCCAATGGCGGCGACGGGTTTGGCATCAAGGCCGCCATGCGCGGCGGCCCCGGTCTGTGCCACGGCCGGCCGGTCGGCCGGCCAGATGATGACGGTCAGGGGATCGCCCGGTAGGCGAACCGCCGGCCCCGGCTGCAGCCCCGCCTGGCGGAGCCAGCCGGCCACTTCCGGCTCGTCGAAGCCCAGACGGCGGTGCGCATGCTCCGTGCGCAGGCTTTCCAGGTCGTGCCGTCCGAAATCCACCAGCAGCAGCCGCCCCCCGGGGCGCAGGACGCGTGCCGCCTCCGCAACCGCATCGGCCGGAGTCTCGGCATAATGCAGCACCTGATGGATGAGGACGGCGTCGAAGGACTGGGAGGTGAAGGGAAGCTGGTACATGTCGGCCTGGCGCACCTGGCAGTGCCGCAGACCGGCCCGCTCCAGGTTCGCGCGGGCGACGGCCAGCATCTCGCGCGAGGTGTCGATGCCCACCGCACGGCCCACGCGGGAGCCGAACAGCTCCAGCATCCGCCCGGTCCCCGTCCCGATATCGAGAAGGTCGCCCGTTCCGGCCGGCAGCAGCGCTTCCAGCGCACGCTCGACCTCGGGCTCCGGCACGTGCAGCGACCGGATGCTGTGCCACCGCATCGCGTTCTCGCTGAAATACGCGGCGGCGGCTTCCGCCCGGGCGCGCTTGATCGCCTCCAGCCGCTCCAGGTCGAGCATGAGCGCCGGGTCGTCGCTTGGAATCATGTCGATCAGCGTGCGTGCAAGCTCGGCACTGGGCCCGTTTTCCGCCACCCGGAAGAAAGCCCAGGTCCCCTCGCGGAACCGGTGCAGGAGCCCCGCATCCAGAAGCAGCTTCAAATGGCGGGACACGCGCGGCTGGCTCTGCCCCAGGATCTGGGTCAGCTCGCTGACCGTCAGCTCCCCGTGCGCACACAGCGCCAGCAGCCGGAGCCGGGTCGGCTCCGCAGCGGCCTTCAGGGCAGCGAGCAGAAAATCCATTCGGCGTCCTCGCTCATCGACAGTGTCGGCACGGGGCCGCGCCAACACTGCCATCCATATATAAAGATATCTTTATGCGGCGTAAATAGCACACCGTGGGGGTATGGCGTGCGCACACGCGTAGGACGTTCGGCAAGACTGGTCAATGCACGCCCCATATGATACCCCGGTCCCTGCGGCGCAGGCCTGTTCGGGCCGCGACGTCGCTCCCCCGCGCCCCGGGTTCACGCTCGACCGGCCCGCGGCCCGGACGATACCAATCATCGAGCGCGTTGAAGGTTGGGACGGGATGGCCCTGAACATGACCGCCTTTGCACGATGCACGCGCGCCGTCCTGTTCGGCTGCGCCGCGCTCGCGCTGCTGTCCGGCTGCGCCAGCCAAGCCGAGAACCCGCAGGTCGCCGCCGCCCGTGCGGAAGCAAACGACCCGATCGAGCCCTTCAACCGCTGGGTCTTCAACATCAACGAAGGCTTCGACATCCTGCTGCTGCGCCCCACCGCGGTGGTCTACCGCGACCTGGTGCCGCCGCCGTTGCAGGACAACACCCGCAATTTCCTGCGCAACCTGCGCAGTCCGCTGATCTTCGCCAACCAGCTTTTGCAGGGCGATCTTGACGGGGCGCAGAACGCGGCCGCCCGTTTCCTGGTGAATTCGACCATCGGCTTCGGTGGCCTCGCCGATGTCGCCACCGCCACCGGCGTGCCGTACGAGGAAGAGGATTTCGGCCAGACGCTGGCGGTCTGGGGCGTTCCGGAGGGTGCCTACCTGGTCCTGCCGCTCTACGGCCCGTCGACCCTGCGCGATGCGGCGGGCTCTGGTGTGGAAACCATTGCCGACCCCTTGAACTGGTGGTTGCGCAACAACGATTTGAACTGGCTGGTCTACACCCGGATCGGGGTGTCCGCGGTCGATGCGCGGTCCCGCCTGATCGAGGTCGTGGACGATCTGCGCACCAACAGCATGGATTACTATGCCACCGTGCGCAGCCTCTACCGCCAGAACCGCGACAATCTAATTCGCGACGGCCAGGGAACCGGCGACGAGTTCCCGGAGTTCAACGATCCGGCAGCGAATACGCCGCCCGCGCCCGACAACCGTCCGCAGCGGCCCGCCACGCGATAGGACATGCTTACCCGCCGCACCCTTGTGACCGCAGCCTTGTCGCTGGCGATAGCCGGCGGCATGGCCGTCCCCGCTTCCGCCGCCCCGAACCCGGAGGCGGCCTCGAAGTTCATCAACACCCTCGCGGCTGACGCCCTGCGTTTAGTTGAAGAGGACCGGCTGAAGAGCCAAGCGAACGTCGGGAAGTTCCGCGACCTGTTCCGGGCGAACTTCGACGTCCCGTACATCTCCCGCTTTGTTCTGGGCCGCTTCTGGGGCACCGCGACGGCCGAACAGCAGCAGGAATACCAGCGCCTGTTCGAGGATTGGGTTGTTTCGATCTACGCCGAGCGGTTCAACCAGTATTCGGGCGAGACCTTGAAAGTGGTCGGCGCCCGGGCCGAGGGTGAACGCGATACGCTGGTGAACAGCCAGATCGTCCGGCCGAACGCCCAGGTCATCAACCTGGAATGGCGCGTACGCGAGGCCGGCAGCCAGTTGAAGATCATCGACGTGTCCGTCGAGAACGCCAGCATGAGCCGGACCCAGCGGCAGGATTTCGAGTCCATCATCCTGCGCAATGGCGGCCGGATCGAGCCGCTGCTGGACGAGTTGCGCCGCCGCATCCAGACGGCGGCGACCCCGCGCTGAGAAGCATCGGGGCCGCCAAGCCAAGATCGAACACCAAGGGCCGGTGCGGTGCACCGGCCCTTTCCGCATCCGCAGCCCCTTGGTGCTTGGGGGCGCAGGCCCGAATGAAAAAGGCCCCGCGGCGGCAACCGCGGGGCCCTTTCCGTCCGACGTCCGGGGCGCCGGTTCAGGCGCGGACGAGGGGCTTGTACTTGATGCGGTGGGGCTGTTCGGCCTCGGCCCCCAGGCGCCGCTTCCGGTCCGCCTCGTAGTCCTGGTAATTGCCCTCGAACCAGACGACCTGGCTGTCGCCCTCGAAGGCCAGGATGTGGGTGGCGATGCGGTCCAGGAACCAGCGGTCGTGGCTGATGATGACCGCGCAGCCCGGGAAGGTGCCCAACGCCTCCTCCAAGGCCCGCAGGGTATCCACGTCCAGGTCGTTGGTCGGTTCGTCCAGCAGGATGACGTTGGCGCCGGACTTCAGCATCTTGGCCAGGTGCACGCGGTTGCGTTCACCGCCCGACAGCTGGCCGACCTTCTTCTGCTGGTCCCCGCCCTTGAAGCCGAAGGCGGCGACATAGGCACGGCTGGGCATGTTCTTCTTGCCCAGTTCGATGACGTCCAACCCGTCGGAGATTTCCTCCCAGACGGTGGCGTTGGGCTTCAGGGCCTCGCGGCTCTGGTCCACATAGCCGAGCACCACGGTGTCGCCGACGCGCAAGGCGCCGCCATCCGGCTGGTCCTGCCCCGTGATCATGCGGAACAGGGTGGTCTTGCCGGCACCGTTGGGACCGATGACGCCCACGATGCCGCCGGGCGGCAGACGGAAGTCCAGGTTCTCGATCAGCAGGCGGTCGCCGAAGCCCTTCTTCAGGTTCTCGGCCTCGATCACCAGTTGGCCCAGGCGCGGCGGCGTGGGGATGACGATCTGGGCCTGATCGGGGGTCTGGTCCTTGCTCTGGGCCAGCAGCGCCTCGTAGGCCTGGATGCGGGCCTTGGACTTGGCCTGGCGGGCGCGCGGGGTGGCGCGAATCCACTCCAACTCCTCGGCCAGGGCCTTCTGGCGGCTGGTCTCGGCCTTTTCCTCCTGGGCCAGGCGCTTCTGCTTCTGGTCCAGCCACGCCGAGTAGTTGCCCTCGTAGGGGATGCCGCGGCCGCGGTCGAGTTCCAGGATCCAGCCCGTCACATTGTCCAGGAAATAGCGGTCGTGGGTGACCAGCACCACGGTGCCCGCGTATTCCTGCAGGTGGCGCTCAAGCCAGGCGACGCTTTCGGCGTCCAGGTGGTTGGTGGGCTCGTCCAGCAGCAGCAGGTCGGGCTTCTCCAACAGCAGCCGGCACAGGGCCACGCGGCGCTTCTCGCCGCCCGACAGCTTGCTCACGTCGGCATCGCCGGGCGGGCAGCGCAACGCGTCCATGGCGATCTCGACCGTGCGGTCCAGGTCCCAGGCATCGGCCGCGTCGATCTTCTCCTGCAACTCGGCCTGCTCGTCGATGAGCGCCGTCATCTCGTCGGGGTCCTCGACCTCGCCGAGGCGGTTGCTGACCTCGTTGAAGCGGTCGACCAGGGCCTTCGTCGCGGCCATGGCCTGCATGACGTTTTCCTGGACGTTCAGGTTCGGGTCGAGCTGCGGCTCCTGCGGCAGGTAGCCGACCTTGGCGCCTTCGGCGGCCCAAGCTTCGCCGTTCCAGTCCTTGTCCATGCCGGCCATGATTTTCATCAAGGTCGACTTGCCGGCACCGTTCGGCCCGATGATCCCGATCTTGGCGCCCGGAAAGAAGCTGATCCAGACGTTGTCCAGCACCTTCTTGCCACCGGGGTAGACCTTGGTCAGGCCCTTCATCACGTACACGTACTGGTAGGACGCCATGTCCGCGGCTCTCCGGAAAGCGTTCGGCAGGTCGGGCGGGGCCGCATCAACGCTCGGCCGCACCGCCCGGAAGCGGGCGTTGTACCGCAGGTGCGGCCGGAATGCGAGCCTGCCGGCCCCTGCGCACGGCACGATCGAACCGGACGGGACCGCGCCCGCCCACAAGGAAGGGCGCCGGGTTGCCCCGGCGCCCCATGGAGTCCAAGCCGTCCGGGTGCGTTCGGCCCCCGGGGGGACGGATCAGCGGACGTCTTCGGCGAAGATGTCGCGGTCCTTGGTCTCGGGTATGAAAAGCAGGCCGATCACGAACGTCGCCAGCGCAACCACGATCGGGTACCAGAGGCCGTAGTAGATGTCGCCGGTCTGCGCGATCATCGCGAAGGCCGTCGCCGGCAGCAGGCCGCCGAACCAGCCGTTGCCGATGTGGTAGGGGAGGGACATCGCGGTATAGCGGATCCGCGTCGGGAAGAACTCCACCAGCGCCGCCGCGATCGGGCCGTACACCGCCGTCACGTACAGGACCATGATGGTCAGCAGCATGATGACCGAGAGGGCCTGCGGGTTGCCCAGCGCCGAGAAGAAGCCGCTCACCTTCACCTTCGCGGGGTCGGTCGCGATCGGGTAGCCCGCCGCCGTCGCCGCGGCGCCGAGGTCCCGTGTGAAGCCGGCGGCATCGGTGAAGGGCACGTCCTGGCCGTTCACCGTGATCCTGAGCGGCGTACCCGCCGGGGCATCCACCTTCTCGTAGCGCAGCGCCTGCTGCGAGAGCACGCGGCGGACGATGTCGCAAGGCGCCGTGAAGGTG